>NZ_JAEQCT010000197.1:0-3895 GCF_020738205.1 Microcoleus sp. PH2017_24_DOB_U_A | reverse complement strand
CGACAACCTGTTAGGCAACTTAGGAAATGACACAATTAATGCTGGCAACGGCAACGATCTTGTGTTTGGTAATGAAGGTACAGACTTGCTGTTTGGTGGAGCAGGAAATGACACGATTTACGCCGGCAAAGACAACGACAGTCTCGATGGCGGTATTGGCAACGACTTCCTGCTCGGCAACAATGAAAACGATGTCCTCTGCGGTGACGCCGGTAACGATACGCTTTTCGGCGGTAAGGGTAACGATCTCCTTGCTGGCGGTGCTGGTTCCGATTTCCTTTCCGGGGATATAGGAGATGATACTTTGACTGGCGGTTCGGGAAGTGATGTGTTTTTCCTAAATCAAAGTTTGGGTAGTGACATCATTACTGATTTCCGCAAGGGCGAGGATTTAATTGGGTTGGCTCCCGGTTTGAGTTTCAATCAACTCAGCATTGCGTCTAGCAGCAATCAAACTTTGATTAGCGTGACGGGTACCAATCAATTGTTAGCGAAGCTTAACGGTGTACCCGGTACTCTCAGCGCTGGCGATTTCACTCAGGTAACAATCTAACTGCCTCTGGTAGGGTGCGCGACGCGCACCTTACTATCGGCAAAACATCGGGTAGGGTGCCCGGCGGGCTGAATGTTTTGACTAAAGACTGAGGATTTCCTCCCGCTGGGTACCCTACTGTTAGTTACTGGAATTTCGGATTTTTTGGGAACTTTTCGCGATCGGCAAATACCTCAAATTGACAGACCTTGAGAGCAGATTTTAGGGTTTTAGGTCAATCAGTAATTTGGAACCGCAGCAGCTCTTCTCTGGATTGACATTACATCCTCTGCGGTTAATTGAAATCGGGTGAATCTAGTTTTTGAAGAGGGCGAAGCATGACCGCATATAAGTTATTAGTTATAATCTCATATTCACGGAGGTCATGCTTCGCCCCTACACAGATATTTGCGAAACCCAGATGCACCCATTGAAATCAAAGCAATCGCCACATAGCAATAATTCTGTCTGAATGTATTTTTCTGATTTAAATCATGGAGAAAAACCAGAAATTCTCTTGATTCTAGTTCCCCCATGCTTTCACGAAGTTTTTTAGCAATCCGGGGGTTTTCAGAATGTATATTTTACCAGAAAAAATTGGCTGAAAGTCTCTACATTTGAGGAAGCAATTAAAGTCAGACTATTCATTAATCCAATCCTCTTCATTATAGGTAGAGGTCGCTCTCAAACTGTCAACTGTCAACTGTCAACTAAGAGGGCTCTCACGGGGGCACTGCCCCTACAACTGTCAACTGTCAACTGTCAACTGTCAACTGTTGAAGGACTTCAAGGTCATTTACCAGCAAATAGCAAACATCATCATGGGTATGAAAAATGAACTCAACTTTTACCAGTATTGATTCACAGTCTGTTCTCGGCAATTCTCGTCCTAAATCTCTTGTCTTCATTGACTCGGACTTAGATGACTATCAAACTTTGGCGGGCGGCGCGATCGCAAATTCTGAGACAATCATTTTAGATAAAAATAGCAACGGAGTCGAGCAAATTACTGCGAAACTGCAAACCATTGCTGCTGCGGGGGGAACTGTAGACCAAGTTCACATTTTTTCTCACGGGAATTCTGGCAGTTTGCAGCTAGGTTCGGCGACGCTGAATTCGGATAATTTGCCGCAGTATGCAAGCCAGTTGGAAGGGTGGCGCACGGCATTGAGCGATCGCGCTGATATCATGCTTTACGGTTGCGATGTGGCGGCGGGTGATGGGGCTAATTTTGTCGATCGCCTTTCGGAGTTAACCGGGGCTGATATTGCGGCATCTAGCGATCGCACTGGCCGCGGTGGTAACTGGAATTTGGAGTTTACCAAGGGTGATATTGAAGCACCGCTAGCCTTGACTCCAGAAGCAATGGCGGATTACCAAGGGACTTTAGCCACTGTTACCGTTACCAACGCTAATGATAGCGGGGCCGGTTCATTGAGAAGCGCGATCGCCTCCGCAGCAGCCGGCGATATTATTCAATTTGCCTCCTCTCTGGCCAATCAAAAAATTACCCTCACTTCCGGTCAACTTGTCATCAACAAAAACTTGACAATTGATGCAAGTGCTGCTAGCAATTTAACCATCAGTGGCAACAACACTTCGCGGGTAATCCTCACCGAAGGTTCCACCAATGTTACTCTAAAAAACCTGATTGTTGCCGACGGCAAAGTTTCGGGAACCGATCCGAATAATGAGGCGACTAGCAGCGGCGGCGGCATTCAAACTGGCGGTAACAGCACTTTAACTTTAGAAAATTGCCAAGTCAACAATAATGTTGCCGGTTTCGGCGGTGGCGTTTACACGGGTTTCCGCAGCACCACAACAGTAATTAACAGCAAGTTTAGCGGCAATGACGGTTCTTTGGCTAGCAATACCGAACGCGGCGGCGGGGCGATCGCCACTAAAAGCGGCGGTGTTCTGAATATCAGAGATAGCGAATTTACCAACAACAAAGGCAGCTATGGCGGGGCTGTGAATAACCTGTTGGGCAGCATGACGATCGAAAACTCGAAATTCACTGGCAACCGCACAGATAAAGGCGTTGGCGGGGCAGTTTACGTCGATGGCGCTAATGCTTCTGGCCCCAATGCAACACCAGGCCCTACTCCTGGCAACATTATCATCCGAGGCAGCACTTTTGACGGCAATATCGGGACAGGAGAAGGAGGTGGAGCCTTTTTGTTTGGTTATAACCAAGACAAAGTAGTTTTGGAAAATAGCACTTTTATTAACAACAAGGCTATCAAAAATGCAGCGGGTCAGGGAGGTTCTGGTGGTGGAGTTCGCCACGGAAATGTAGATTTGACAGTGACAAATACCACCTTTGCAAACAACACAGCCGATGATAACGGTGGTGGCTTGTGGCTGGGAGAAGAGGGTAATATCAACATTGTCAATAGTACATTTTCCGGCAACACGGCTGCTAAACAAGGCGGCGGAATAGTTGTCGGTAACAAAGATGCCTTTTCGACTAACATCGTCAATTCGACTTTTGCCAAGAACACCGCTGGAGAGTTTTCGGGAGGTATTGCAACTTTTGGAAATCAGCCAATTACTGTCAAGAATTCGATTTTTGATAGCAACACGGCTGGCAATCCTTTTAAAGTTAAATTCCAAACTGGAAGAGAACTAATTGATGGCGGGAATAATCTTCAGTTTCCCGCTAAACTTACGACAGGCGATCCTAACGACAATAACGCTACGGCAAAGGTGACGATCGCAGATCCGAAACTCGGCCCTTTGCAAAATATTAACGGCGCTTTCGTGCTGCCGCTGCTAGCCGGAAGCCCCGCCATTGACACAGGTACAGGTGCAGGCGCGCCAGCTAAGGATCAGCGCGGTGTGACTCGCCCCCAAGATGGTGATGGTAACGGCAGTGCGATCGTCGATATCGGCGCTTTTGAATTCACAACGACAGCCACGCCGACTCCGACACCAACTCCTACACCAACTCCGACACCTACACCCGCCCCAACTCCGACACCCGCCCCAACTCCGACACCCGCACCAACTCCGACTCCGACACCCACACCCGCCCCAACTCCGACACCCGCACCAACTCCGACTCCGACACCCACACCTGCGCCCACGCCGACACCGGCACCAACTCCAACTCCGACACCCACACCCGCCCCCACGCCGACACCGGCACCAACTCCGACTCCGATACCGGGCACAGATAATTGTTTGCTCGATGGCGTCAGCGCCCCGGAATTAAACTCTGCTACCATCACCCCCAACCCCGTCCAAAACACTCTCAATGGCGGTAACAATGCCGATTTCATCATGGGCAGCAGCATCCCCGAGTCGATTAACGGACTGGGTGGCAACGACACTATCTACGGACTTGGCGGCAATGACAAC
>NZ_JAEQCT010000089.1:0-25837 GCF_020738205.1 Microcoleus sp. PH2017_24_DOB_U_A | reverse complement strand
AGTTAAGCCCACTGGCAATGTCGGTAATGAGTTCGGCTGATGGATAGAGTTCCAATAATTTTGCAATTTGTCGGTCAAGGTCGGCTTTTTGATGCAGACGGTCGACTCTGGCGTGGGGGATAGTTCTTTGATTAGTTTTGCTAAATCCGGCATCAGAATTAATTAAATATCGTCGTTGACCGGAGGGTGTGCGAATGGCGGTAATAATACCATCTTTTTCCCATCGCCTGAGCGTATGTAGGCAAACTCCAAAATGTTCGGCTGCTTGCCTTGGGGTTGAGTAGCCAAAAGTGAATAATGCTGAATATTCGGCTAGTTTAACACATTATTCAGATAATTCAATCAAAATTCAGTAAATCAATCAACAGGAGAATGCTCTCAAAAAGCTACAACTTTTCAAGAGGGAGCGTCAACTTTTCCGCAGAAAAAAGCAGCTAAAAGAAAGAATTGGCTCTTCAGTACCTTTTTTGCTGAATTTTTCATTAAGCACGATCGCTTGGCTGTAAAATCCCGGCTTCTAGCCTAAACTTTGCCCCCAAGCCTCAAAGGCTAAGAATCATAACTAGGCTGATTGCCCGGTAAGGGTTTAGGCCTAGCTTACAGACTTATTCAGCATAACGCGCTAGTAGGTAAGCGCTACCAAACGTCACTATGTAATAATTGTAAACTATCCAAATGCCAAGAAAGTAGCACTCCTGGGCCCTGTTTACATACTGTTACATGGTTCAGTTTGATAGCGCCTACCTACTTAATGAAGAGCCAAAGAATTTCATTTTATCATACAGAAATCCTGGTAACACTTAGACTATTCCTAGACCTGACATGGTAAGGTTTTTAGATTTTTCGGGTTCGGAGACAGGGACAAAAGGTATAACACGAGCAGGTGCTGCTACTGGGGGCTGAGCGAACAAACGCTGGTTGGCAATCAACATACTTTCAATTATCGCTGCCGGTTCGGGGCGGCTGAACAGATACCCCTGCATGATATCGCATTGGTGCTGTTTCAAGAAAGCTAGTTCTGCTTCTGTTTCTACTCCTTCTGCAATTACTGTCATATTTAAGCTGTGACCCAGCAAAATTACTGCTGTGGTAATAGCAGCATTTTGAGCGTCTTCGCTGGCATTTCGCACGAAAATGCGATCGATCTTTAAGCTGTCAAAAGCAAATTGCTTGAGATATCCTAAAGTAGCATAACCGGTGCCGAAGTCGTCAATGGCAATCCGAATTCCGAGAGCTTTAAGTTCGTTTAAAGTTGCGCCTGCGACTGTCGCATTTTCTACCAGAGCGCTTTCGGTCATTTCTAATTCTAAATTAGCAGGCTCCAAGCCTGTAGTTTCTAATATTTGCACGATTCGGGCCTTGAGTTCGGGGTCGGATAACTGCCGGGCCGACAAATTTACTGATATCGTAAAAGGCGAGAACCCCGCCGCCAGCCAACTCGCGGCTTGAGCGCAAGCTGAAAGCAGTACCCACTCGCCAATCTGAATAATTAAACCTGTTTCTTCGGCTAAGGGAATAAATTCAGCGGGAGAAATTATACCTCGATCGGGATTTTGCCAGCGCACCAAAGCTTCAGCGCCGATAACTTGTCCGGTAGCAATATTCACCTGGGGCTGATAGTATACTTGAAACTCACCTTGTGCTAAAGCGTGGCGCAGCAGAGCTTCTAGAGCCAACTTTTCAGGGGAGAGGACACAAACCTTTGTAGAGTCGTTAGCTAAATCTTTGAGTCTGGCTTCTGCTTGGTGAAGCGCAACTGTCAGGGGTTGGGTAATAGTTTGCCGTTTCGAGACGCGAGAAGCGATCGCCCCCAACAATTCAGCCTTAGTAAACGGCTTTGTTAGGTAATCGTCAGCCCCCAATTCCATCCCCCGACGAAAATCGGTTTTGGCACTTTGAGCCGTGAGGAAAATAAATGGAATTGTAGCAGCCAGGGAGTTTTGTCGCAGAGTCCGCAACACGTCATAACCGTCGAGTTCCGGCATCTGTACGTCGCACAAAATTAAGTCTGGGATCTCCGAAAGTGCCATCTGCACCCCAAATCGACCGTTTTCTGCCACGATAACTCGGTAGCTGTGAGATTCCAGGAGTTGCACAAGAGTCTCCCGGATTAATTCGTCGTCTTCAATGACTAAAATTTTGAGCATGATACTTAGATAACAGATGGCACTATATATCAGAACCTGACTAACTCTAGCATACTCAAACTTGACAGTTACTGATTAGGCCAATTAGCTAATAAATTTTTAGCCAAATGGCTAAAGATTTTCCCTCGGTTCTTAAGTGACAATCAAAGAATTGGCAAAATTCGCAATAGTTTTCGATCGCTTTCAAAGGCATACAACTGTTGCGCCCGACTATTTTAATAAGATTTAATAACGAAATATTGGTTTTTTCTCATAAAAAATGCCGCCAACACTTTCAATACGTGGATGGTGGCATTTTTTATATAATGTCGGGTCAATTCGCTTTAAAAAGTGTTCGATCGTTCTGGCTTCATTCCTGGGATGGATGCGGACTAAAGTCGGAACGATCAAACCAATTTTATTTTGTCGTTTCAGGGGACATCATAGGATGGACTGATGGATGCGGACTAAAGTCCGAACGATCAAGCCAATTTTATTTTGTCGTTTCAGGGGACATCATAGGATGCGCTGCCTTAATTCACAGGTTTAGTGGAATTCGCGCAAAACTTGTCATCTACAATTGCAGAATTGATACTGACAGCTTGCATTGATGATGACGGAATGATGAGGTCTCGCGGAACTACAAGTGTCTTTTTGCAAACTAACTCGCTGCTGCCTACAGAGGCAAAGTTCCAAGCATAAAATTCGGGATTGCTGACTGTCGCACTGGCAGAAGATAAACCTAATGCAGTCATTAATACTAATCCCAAAGTTACTAAAGCTACGATCGCAAATCTCAGCATATTCTTTGTTTGAACCGGAAAATTTACCCGCTCGGGATTACTTCATTATGGCTCGATCGCCCTCAAGGCGTCAATAGCCTTGAGTCGATTTTAGATTTACTCCGACCGATGAGTCAGTGAGCTTGAACGGGAGTCTCAAATTTTCGACCGCGACAGGAGTCGGGGGCTAAGATCCGTTTTGGGATGGGGGTTATTTCGTCTCCAGATTCAACTCGTAGGCGATCGCCTCGGATGACTGAGAAACCACCACGAATTCATAAAAACCAGCATCATCGAGAGTTCCAGACCAACTCACCTCCTCTGCATCTTCCAGTAAAGCCTTGGCTTTGTTGGTGCGCCCAGGAGAATAAATTGATAGCAGAGTTGATTTGCGCGGAGCTTGCAAATTTACGCTCAAAATCTGATTTTGGGCGAACCTGGCAATGTAAGCTTTGCCTTCTCCGGGCTTGAGATTTCCTTTAAGGGTTTTGTTGTTCGCGCGGCGGTCAAATTCGACGCTTTCAAGAGTTGCTCCTGCTTGCAAAGAGGCGAGGGCGTCGGCGGTAATTGCTTGCCAAATTTGTCCGATCGGCAAACCGATGATATTTTTATTCCGTGGGTGCTGTGGAAACCAATAAAAGAACTTGGCATCAGCCAAATCGTACAGCGCTCGACTGCTCAAATTCAGCTTGTTAACCTCGGCTTTGGAGCGATCGAGATCGGCAGTCTCGTAACTGCCCAACCGCGCTCTAGCATCGCTGCTGAGGTTTTCGAGCTTGTTGAGCAAGTCGTCGCCGATTTTCTGCCACCTTTCGCGCCATTGGCGATCCTCGTCGCCTTCTTTTAACAGCCGCCCGTTTAATTCTGGGTATTTGGCATAGAAATTCTCATCTACAAGGTTGACGTAACCGTTGTAGAATCGATCGTCAATTTTAAGCCGAGAGTAGCGATCGCGCAAAGCATCCTCTTGCTGCTGCTTCGGGCCCGGAGTCACGGGAATCTTCTGCACTTTTGATTGCAGGTTTAACACATAATTGCCCGCAAACCAGCCAACTCCGCCCATACTCGATAGCACCGCCACTACGAACAAAAACATTTTCCAAGCAGGCATCTTTTGCTGATTGCCGATCGTGGCCACTCGCACTGGAGTTCCCGGAAGCTTCGGGGCGGGGGCTGGCACGGGTATGGGTGCGGCCAGAGGTGTGTAGTCCGGCGGTGGCTGCGTGAGTCCCAAATCCGGCTGTGGGGATGGCTGTGGCTGTGGCTGTAACAGCGGATTGCCGGAGAGAGCGAGCAAAACCTCGCGAGCCGAGGAGTAACGCTGGTTTGGCTGCTGAGCGAGCATTTTATCCAGCACCAGGGACAAATTCGGAGATAGAGAACAGTGCGATCGCCAGTTCCAATTCAGCGTCTGACTGTCGAGCAATTCATGCGGTTCCTTCCCCGTCAGCAACACCAAAACCGTGGCCGCCAGAGCGTACAAATCGCTGTGCGGAGACACAATCCCCATCTGCATCTGTTCGACGGGAGCATAGCCGAGTTTGCCGATGCGAGTCGCGGGGGTGGGAGTGATGTTAGCTTCAGTTTCAGCAAATAGAGATTCTACGGTGGCGGCGATTTGTTTGACTCCGCCGAAGTCAATCAGCACGGGCATTCCGTCAGACAAGCGCAGAATTAGGTTGTCGGGGGAGATGTCGCGGTGAATCACTCCCAAGGAGTGAATGTATTCGAGGACTGGCAAAATTTGAATCAGCAGTTGATTGATTTCTGCTTCGATGAACCGCAAACCCTGACGCTTCCTGGCATCCAGCAGGAAGCGGTAATTTTGACCGGGTACGTAGTCTTGGACGAGAAATAGGTAGCCTCGATCGACTATACTGACGCGAAACATTTCGCGGAAGCGCGGAATTTGATTGTGTTGCAGTTTGTAGAGCACTCCGGCTTCGCGCTCGAAGAGTTCCTCGGATTTTTGTAAGGCGTAACTTCCTTGTACTTGGGGCGCAAATTCTTTTAAAACGCAGGGTTCGTTAAATCGGTGGGCATCTTCAGCGAGGTAGGTGCGCCCGAAGCCTCCGTGTCCCAATTCGCGGACGATGCGGTAGTGGTTGTTGAGAGTTATGCCGGGATAGATAGGATTAGTCATCACTTATAGGTGGATTTTGTAAACTGTCACGACTCCTGTTTGCTCGGACTATAAGAAATATTATCCTTAATTGGTATTGAAGTTCGATCGACAAGTAGTTTTCCGCGGCTATGAGTTGGGAAAAGCATTGTGTTATTATATAATTAGGGTAACAGTTGATGGTTAAGCTTAGAATATGCCAGCAAAAGACATCTACCACAATAATGTCAGAACAGCCCTGGAAAAGGACGGGTGGACAATAACCAAAGATCCGCTACCCTTAAAAATTGGCAAACGTACTCTCAGTGTCGATCTAGGTGCAGAAAAACTATTTGCCGCCGAAAAACAAGGTCGCAAAATTGCTGTAGAAGTCAAAAGTTTTGTGAGTGCTTCACCAGTTCATGACTTAGAACAAGCTGTTGGACAGTATATTGTTTACGAAGATATTCTACAGCGATCGGAACCTGAACGGATAATATATCTGGCAATCCGTGCAGAAGTTTATGCAGAAATTTTTTCTGAACCTATTGGGCAGATTTTGCTAGAAAACAAGAGATTTAAACTAATAGTTTTTGATTCATTAAAGGAGACAGTTATCAGATGGATAGACTAGATGAATATCGCCAAATTGTTCGCAATGTTTTAGATAGTTATGCCCAGATTTCTTACGGACACGGAGAAATTAAAAGCAGCGTTATTGTCGATCGCGAACAAAACAATTTTTTACTGATGCACGATGGCTGGCAAGGGCCTAAAAGAATTCACGATTGTATCGTTCATGTGGAAATTATTGACGGAAAAATCTGGATTCAACAAGATGGTATAGAAACGGGAATTACCGCAGAACTTGTAGAATTAGGAGTGCCTAAAGACAAGATAGTTTTAGGGTTTCATCCGTATCACGTTCGGCAGCATACGGGATATGCGATCGCCTAAACCAGCTTACAATACAATAAAATTGGGCGTTGCTGAAACTAGCGAGTTTCGGAGGCAAATCATACTCCTTTCTCAGCAACGCCGAAATTTGTATCAAAAGCCCGATCGCGCATTTTGCATAAAAACGCGATCGAACACCAAACAATTAGTTTTAACTCTTAACAATTACCGCTTTATTTGCCATCAGCTTCTCTGAGCGCAGCCAGAATTTCCGGTCGTTTCATGCGCGCGTAGTTCCGCACTTTCCGGTCTTTGCCGATCGCCTTCAAGCGTCTCAGCGAAAGAGTATCGTAGTCTTCCTCGTCTTCCTGCTGCTGCTGCTGGGGCGGAAACGGCAATTCTAACTGCAACTGCGGTAGCTGAGGTTTCGACTGCGCCTTCGACTGCTTCTTAGCCTGGGTTTTTGGCTGCGCCTTCGACTGCTGTTTCGGCGGTGTCTCGGGCTGTATTTCTGAGTGCGTCGCAGCGGCTCCCAGTTGGCTGCGGAGCGTGGCAATTTGATTTTTTAGGTCATTTTCTACGTCTGCGATCGTGTCAGCCACAAACTGATTAATTATTTGGACAGTGCGATCTAATTTGATTGACAACAATTTTTCCAGTTCATCCAACTGTCTCAACGCACCTTCAAGATTTATCTCCGAAATAACCTCCGATTTCGGAGAACTATTGCTGCCAGATTGTTCAATTTTTTTAGCCAATTTATCTACCTTTTCATGAAATGTTTTTTCAACTTGTTCTAGCAGATGCTTTATCTGTGTTATTTGATCGCGATCGAAGTTCTGCTCGGCTAGAGCTTTTACTTGTTTTTTTAGCAGGTCTTCATTCTTTTTAACAGATTGTTCTATTTGTTTTGTTAGACTCTCTACCTTTTTTTGAAATGATAGCTCAAATTGTTGCAGTAGAGTCTCAAGTTGTGCAGTTTTTTGAGTCGGCTGCGGAGCTAAATGTTCCATTTCTGCTTGAGCCGCAACTACCTCCTCGTCGGTCATTTCAAAAACCCAAGCCCACATTTGCTCAAGGCCGAGTTCTTTCGCAACAATACACCAATCTGAGCCGCAGACAACTTCGTATTCTTCTTCGTTGCTGTAAGCTTCAGTAGGACGTACAATTAAAGGAATTAAGTTGCTGCCTTGCTCGATGAGACTTCTCCTGAGAGCTTCGCGACGTTCGCGAGGGATTTCTCCCCCCTGAGTCTCTGGTACTGCAATTTGGGAAGTATAAATCTGACTGTGACTAATTGGCTTAATCCGCAAATATTCTACTATTCGGTTTTGATCTTGCGATCGATCCATCTTCTTACAAGTCCCCTTTTGTCATTAAAATCAGGTGTTTGGGTAATTATATATATTTGCACTTTACAGCCTGGGTTTTAAGTGCCACAGGACTAACTCAAGAACTCTAATGATAGGGTGCGAGACAAACACCTTACTCAGACTTTGGTTAGTTAAAGGATTTGTTGGCCTGAGTCTCTAAATCTGGGAGAGATATCGGCGGCGTGCTGTACCTGTGCGGCTGGCTGTGGGGTGAGGGCCCGGGCGATCCTGCAACGAGGGCTTCGCTAACGGCAAAACTGACTGCAATTCCTACAAAAAATCGACTGTGATGAGTTTAACTGGCTGGGGGACACAAATTATACACTGCTTCACTCATCTTTACTTTTTTTGGCGATCGGGCGATCGCTACCGTGTTCAGGTTTAGCAGGAATTGCCAGTTGTGAGTATTTTTGCTCCTAGTCAATCACCTTTCAGAAATCCGGTTTTAACTCTTGTGGGGTGGGCTTCTAGCCCGCCCCCAAAAAAGCAATTGAGACGGCTCACAACTTATGAGTATTTTGCCAGTAATCAATAATTTTAATCATTGTTTTGTCGCCTAGCCCTTGAATACGTTCCACCACATTGGCAAATGACACAAACGGCTTCACATCTCGCTTTTCGTCGAGGATTCGTTGTATAATTTTATCGTTCACTAACTTAGTATATTCAAAATTCGCTTTCAGTTGAGATTTATCTTGAGTATTGAGTGCCTCCAACAGCGACATTGGTTGAGAAGTTACCTGTTCAACTTCTTGCACAGTATCTACCAAAGTCGATTTTTTAGATGCAAGCTCGGCTTTAAACTCATTAATTCTGTTAGCCAACTGCGCTTCAATTAACAGAGGTAATTGTTGGGCAATTAGGTTTTCAATTTCTTGTATTCTCTCGGCTAACAACTCTTTTTCACGGGCGTGTTCAGCTTTCAATTCATGAATTTGAATTTCTAACCGGGCTTCAATATTTGTCACTCGCTGCTCTAAACTAGATGAGGCTTCTAGAGTTTGAATTTCAACTGAAGCCTCAGTTATTGATTGCTCTTTGATAGTTTCACTTTCACCAGCATTCTCAGTGATTGCGGTTTTTCTGAGAATTTCTAGTTGTTCCAGGAGAAGTTCTTCATTTTCTGGTTCCAGGATGAATGCTCCAATTGTCTCGCCCTTGAGAGGTTCAATTTCCTTTGCTCTCGCCGCCGCATAGTATTCAAAATTTCCGTCTACTATTTCGTAAGCATCCATACTGGTACGGCGGACAATGATCGGGTTAATCAAGCCTCCGGCGTCTAAAATAAGTCTAGCTAATTTATCCAAATCGCGATCGGCAAAATTGGAACGGGGAACTGCGGAGGTAATTCTTTTGACTGCAACCAGTGACGGAGATAATTTTTTCATAAGTTTTTACTGACCTATTTTTACCAAAACTTCTTCGGCTAGCATTTCAAATTCTTGGGATGAAGTGCAATCCGGTTTAAAATCTAGCACCGAAATCGGATCGGCGATTTCCATATTTCCCACGATTTTAAATAGTTCTGCACACTTTGCTAAATCCTCTCTCTCATAAATTACGCTGTCCATAATTTCCAGGCCGTAGCGTTTGGGAATAGCCTCCCTCCGCTTGGGCAAACTGTACTGTACAAACTTAGGATTGGGTGAGATTTTGCAAGGGAGGATGCCTAAAATTTCTAAAGGTTTTTTGCCGATTTGTTTTTTGAATCCATTGACTTTTTTGATAAAATCCTTGACATTAATCAATCCTTGATTGGCAAAAGGTTTTAAGTCAGAAGGAATAATTAAATAATCCGCAGCAATCAGGGCAACTCTGGCGAAAAAATTCAAAGATGGCGGCGTATCAATCAGTACAATATCGTACTTATCTTCTACTTCCGCTAGTTTTTGAATTAAAATCATGCGACTGTAATCTAGTTGATTTAGTTCCGTTTCATAGTACATTAAATCGATGTGGGAAGGAACTACATCGATTTTAGGATTGCAAAAATTAGACTCGCGGGCTACTTCGGCGATGGAGTAAAAATCCTCTGATTGCAAAACTTGAAGAATATTGCAATCTTTCAAATCATCTTGTTCTTCATCTTCAAATTTGACCAAACCAGTTGCAAAGGTTGTGTTTGCCTGACTGTCTAAGTCGATGACTAGGACTCTTTTACCTTCCTTGCTCAGGGCTGCGGCTAAATTGACTACAGTTGTAGTTTTACCGACGCCGCCTTTGTTGTGGTAAACTGCTATTATTTTCATACTATTTTGCGGGGTTTGGGGAATGATTAAATCGGATGATTTAACTAAAATATCTTCAGGTATTTGTTCGGGGGATGAGACTTGAATGATTTCAGGTTCTGCGGTGGCGGGATTGTTTTGTTGTACCGATACTTCGGCAATTAACTCAGGAGTAACTAAATTAGTTTTACTATCTTCCAGTTCTAGATTATCTGGATTTATTACAAACTTTAAACTATCTCTGCCAATTAAAGCTATAATTTCATCAATTCTACTTTCAAGGTCTTGTCCGGCGCACTGAAATGCTAGCTGAATATCATCGCTCACTCTTGCATAAATTCTAATTTCTTTCCCGTTAGTTATGAGTCCGTAGCGGATGCTTAAACTTGTTAAGTAACGCTTCAGTTTCCGCCGATGGCGGTCTAGATTTTCCTTGGGATGTTTTGCTTCCATGACTAAACTCATGGGCGAGTCTGCATCGAACACTATGGGGATAACTTGGGTGGCAAAGGAAAGGAAGTCTAGGCGAATATTCCCAAAGGCGATTTCTTGGTGCCAAGTGTCGGGGGTATAGCCGAGTTTTGGCAACAAATAACTGACAATGAGTTTGCTTTCTACTTCGCTTTCGTTGCGACAGTTATTGGGATTGAAAATCATGTTTCATGGGGAATTGGGAATTGGGAATTGGGAATTGGTAATGGGTAATTGGGAATTGGTGTCAACTTCATGTCAAATGTAATCTAATGTTTGACTATTAGCCCCGCTGATCCCCCCTAACCCCCCTTAAAAAGGGGGGGACAAGAGTAATTTCAAAGTCAACCCCTACTCCCCTTAAAAAGGGGGGACAGGCAATGCTCAAAGTCCCCCTTTTTAAGGGGGATTTAGGGGGATCTAGACTGCGCTAAAAGCAAGATTTATCAAAAATTCTAGCTAGGGATTGTGATATTAATAAAACCCGGTTTGTTTAACAAAACCGGGTTTTTAGGGGATTTATCGCGTTTCAAACTTATTTGGTTTGAGCGTGAAATTCCTCTAATGTTTGATAGCCACCAGCGGGGTTGTACAGGTGACAGTTGTCTGCAATCCGCTTCATTAAAGACCAAGAAAATTTGGTTTCATAGAGATGAGGTTGCCAGTTTTCCTTTAAGCTGCTGTGGGCTAGGCGCAAGTTGTACCAGGGTATAGCAGTTGAAAGGTGGTGGGGAACGTGCACGTTAATGTCGTGGCACAGAAACTCAACCCAGCGGGGATAGTCGCAGTGAACTGTTCCCGATAGTTGTGCTTGGGCTTCGTTCCATTCTTCTGGTGCTTTAAATGAAATGTCTGGCGCTGTGTGGTGAACAATGGTGAAGGTGCTCATCCAGAAGTGGTAAACCATCCAGGGCATCAACCAAAATTTGATGAATCCCCAAATGCCTGTGGTGGCTATTAAAGTCGGAAATACGATCGCAGCACCGATCAAAACCACAAAAACCGAAAACCGCACTTGTTCGCGTTGTTGACCTTCTTTGAAGCGCCACCACATAAAGTGTACTTTTGCCCAGTGGGCGATCGATCCAATCCACCACATTGGGCCGAAGATTAAACGATAAGCTATTTGTAATGCTTTGGGCGCGGCAGCGTAGCTTTCTGCTGTCATTGGTTGCCAAGCATTATCTTCACCAATTTTGTTGGTGTGCTTGTGGTGGTAATTGTGTCCGTGACGCCATGCGTGAAACGGAAAAATTAACGGGAGAAATGCGAGATGTCCGACTAAATCGTTTACCCAGCGACGGTTGGCAAATGACCGGTGTCCGCAGTCGTGGCCTATCACAAAAAAACCGGTTAATCCGGTACCTGTGAAAATCCACATCAGGGGCAGTAAATACCAAGGTGATACTGCTAGGCCAAAATAACCAACAGCAACTAGAAGAACGTTGACGATGACTTTTGTCCAAGCTTTGCGAGGGTTTTTGACAAATACTTCGCGCGGCAGGGTTTGGAGAATATCTTTGAGGCGCAGGTTGGAAGTGTCCCTTGCGGATGTCAAATTTAGTGGTTTTTCGATCGATGCTGTCATAAATTGATGTCTACTCTCCGTATGCCAAGTGGATGGCTTAACAAAATTAACGCAGTAAAATATCAGCTCGCTACTAACAATTAGCAGACGAGTTGAGCATTAGGCAAGCGCTTTTTAGCAAATGCTAGCGATCGCTAGCCGCGGATTAAATGGCTAGCGCTTTTGGTTAAAAAAAACACTGCGGTTAACAAAACTTTACTTTTTATACCACAGGGGCGGCACAATTAGCACGAGTTGTTACTGGTAATTGCCGTTGCCCACAGCAGAATTTTTGCCGATCGCAACTTGAGATCCAGCAACGGAGCGCTGCTGTTTGAGGGTTTGGACTTCCAGCAGCAAGGAGTCGATTTCTGCTTGCAGGTGCAGGAACTTAACTTGCTGATCGGCTTGGTAGGGACACTTCACCGAATCTACTTTGCGCGCAAAACCCGTCGATAGCGTAGCAGAACTAGCGATTTCGGGATTGCTAGCCGTGACTTGAGGCCGAGAAAGAGTGGATGAATTATTTGACATTAGTAATTGAGTAGACATATCTACACATTCACACCATTAAGTTACTTTAACCTGAACGGATCGTATCAAACATTAAATTAACCGATCGAGCTAAAATTAGTGTAAATTCTTTGCCAAAGCCTAGAAACCATTGACATCGTGACCCTGATTCTACCTGTAACTGACTCTGCTGCTAACTCCGCTGCCCGCGCAGCCTCGCCGAAACTTCACGGTTGGCCGGGCTTGATCGAAGCTTATCGCCCCTACCTGCCAGTGACGGAAACCACGCCGGTAGTGACGCTCCAAGAAGGCAATACTCCATTGATTCCAGCACCGGCGATCGCCTCTCTCATCGGTAGAGATGTGCGCGTGCTGGTGAAATACGACGGCCTCAACCCCACTGGTAGTTTCAAAGACCGGGGGATGACAATGGCGATTTCCAAGGCGAAGGAAGCCGGCGCCAAAGCTGTAATTTGCGCCAGTACCGGCAATACTTCGGCAGCGGCAGCAGCCTACGCCAGACGCGGGGGGATGCGGGCTTTCGTGTTGATTCCCGAAGGTTATGTGGCTTTGGGCAAGTTGGCCCAAGCTTTGCTTTACGGTGCGGAAGTCATTTCGATTGTCGGAAATTTCGATCGGGCTTTAGAAATTGTCCGCTCCATGGCTGAAAATTATCCCGTAACTTTGGTCAACTCCGTCAACCCTTACCGCTTGGAAGGCCAAAAAACCGGCGCGTTTGAAGTGGTGGACGCCTTGGGCGACGCCCCCGACTGGCTCTGCATTCCCGTGGGAAATGCGGGAAACATCACAGCATACTGGATGGGTTTTTGTCAATACCACCAAGTGAATAAATGTTCGCGCCTACCGCGAATGATGGGATTCCAAGCAGCCGGAGCAGCACCGTTGGTAACAGGCAAACCGGTGGCGAACCCAGAAACCTTGGCGACGGCAATTCGGATCGGCAACCCCGCTAGCTGGAAACAGGCTGTTGCTGCTTCCGAAGCCAGCCGCGGCAGTTTTTCTGCTGTCACCGACGAAGAAATTCTCGACGCTTACCGCTTGTTAGCATCCGAAGAAGGGATTTTCTGCGAACCAGCTAGCGCTGCTTCTGTCGCCGGTTTGCTGAAGGTAAAAGACCAAGTTCCAACAGGAGCAACGGTGGTTTGTGTACTCACTGGTAATGGTTTGAAAGACCCAGATACGGCAATTAATCACAGCAAGAACAACTTTAAGCAAGGAATTGCTCCGAATTTGGATGCAGTAGCTGGCGCGATGGGATTTTAAGCAGAAGGAAGAGAGAAACGGCACGGATTTGAACACGGAGACACGGATGAATTTAACTGAGTTTTATTTCAGGAGATATGAATACTCTGTGTTCTCTTCTGTGTCTTTTCTTCTTCAGTCAAGCGGATGTCCTTGAGGGGAGCCAAATCCGTTACCGAACTTCATTCGGCTATAATAGGATTATCTGTCAAACACTCTTGAGAAAAAGTTATGTTACTAACCAAACCTCGTGCCGATCGAGTTGTTATGTATAATATCAGTTGGCAACAATTTGAGAACTTGCTCGCGGATCTCGGTGAAAGCCGTGCTGCTAGATTCGCCTATGACAATGGAACTTTAGAAATTATGACACCCTTACCCGAACATGAATACTACAAAGAAACGATCGGCGATACTGTTAAAGATATAGCAGAAGTGTTGGAGCAAGATTATGCAAGTTTAGGATCAACCACTTGGAAGCGAGAAATCCAAAAAGCTGGAGTAGAACCAGACAATTGTTTCTACTTCCAAAATGAGCCAAAAATTCGCGGCAAACTCCAGTTTAATTTGGAACAAGATCCGCCGCCGGATTTGGCTTTAGAAATAGACGTAACGAGTAAATCTCTCAGTCGTTTTCCCATTTATGCTCGGTTGGGTGTTCCTGAAATTTGGTGTTACGATTCGGGTGAACTCAAAATTTACCAACTGGAGGGGAAAGAATATATAGAGGTACAAACTAGCTCAATTTTTCCAAGTCTTCCGATACAAGAAATACCAGAATTAATCGAGCAAAATCGTTATTCTGGGCGGCTTTCTCTGCGTAAAGCCGTGCGAGCATGGGCGAGAGAAAAATCGGGAGAACTCTAAGATATTTTTCAATCAAATTTAGACTAATATCACGAGCCGATAAAACTTCTTAATATGCCCATTAGCTTAGCTACATTATTCAGGAAATATTCATTAGGATCGATTTCAACTACAGAATCAAATAATTTCATAAATTTCCAGTTCGTTCCAGTCGTTACAGCACCATAAATCATTTCATTATTACTTTGACGTTGATTAACTATTTGTGCTGCTACCATCTCGGCAATACACTGACCTAAACCAGATTGAATATTATCATTTTTAGCTTCCACGATTAAAATCACGGGTGATTTAATCAGCAATTGAGACGGAGACTTACTAATTATAAAATCACAATAGCCCATCAGCCCTTGTTGACTATCCACATTAAATTCTCTACCTGAAAACAGACTTATTTTAGATCCAAGTTGCTGTTTTAATTCAATCAATATTGGTGCAATAATCATTTCCGATCGCGCTTTTTCTGTAGAAATTTCCAAGGCTAAAGGAGTATTGTATTCGAGACACTGTTTTAAGAAACTACTAATCGGAGCTTCTGGTATTTCGGCAAAACTATCGAGCTTTTCAATAATACTTAGCCCAAAGACTTGTTCGACCATTTCTAAGGTGAACTGACTGTAAGACATTTTATTGATTCCTAAGTTTTTTAAATTTATTGAGTTTATTCTAGCATGGAGAAATGGCGATTGTATTTTAAAATTCACCATGAATACGATCGCTCCTATTTCTAAGGCAAATTTGGACAAGTCTTGCGATACCCCTCTCCCGGTGGTAAATACTGCTTCCACTCTTCTTTCGTAAAATTACGAGTTAAACGTTGACATACTTCATCTGTGAGCTTGTTTTGAGGTAAGCTAACTAATGTTATTTTATCTTTTGTTCCAGTTGCATTAGCAACAGCCAGAAGTTTGCGATCTTTACTAAAAGTCATACGATTATCCTCCTCAGAGACTATCTTTTTAAATCTTTCTTCACTGAGAATATAGTCTCTAATAAACATTGCCTTACGGTCATCCTGCTTAATCTGCTTCATAAAGTCTTGTGTAGAAAAAGTAGCGGGTTTAGATAGTATTATTTCTCTATTACTACTATTTTCTTTCACTATAATTTTGCGATCGTCAATACACCGAGCAGAATATTTTTCAGCCTTCCAAGTAGAGCGAGATTTGCATGATTCTTCAAAAGAAAATTTATCGTCCCGAAAGGATGATATCTCATTCCCACTTTGAGTTTCATGTAGTTGGTTTATATAACCATCACCACGTCCCACATTTAAAGATATAAATAAATATTTGAAGTCATTACTAAATAAAACTGCATATACATCTGTTCTATCAGGCGATGAATTCTTTGGTAAACCAAGACTTTTGATTTTTTTATGGCTATTTACATCCCATATGTCGGCAGATACACCTCCATTAGTCTGACCAATCGCCACTAAATATTTTCCATCATCACTAAAATTGAGAGATAGGATATCATCTTGAGTTCTCAAAGATAGTATCCATCTCTTCGCAGGTTCCCATTGTTTTACTGTTCCATTCCCATACTCAATATTTAAAAAGTTACCATCAGAGGAATAAGTTACTTTTTGTATTTTATCTTTGTCAATAAACCGGGCTACTTCTGACTCGGTTTCAATATCCCAAACTTGTGAAACAAATACTGATGACTCACTAGAAGCTGATTTATAAAGCTGGGAAGTGCCGAACAAATATTTTCCTTCTGGACTAAAGACTATTTTCTCCCCATTACTATTTTGCCAATTAATAGTTTTTATTTTTTGAGTGCGTGGTTCTAACAGTCGAATTTGACTAGAATCGGTAACTGCTAAGTATTGATCGCCTGGACTAAAAGCAATTTCATTTAATTGAGTAGTAGACTTTATTTCCCATATTTTTTTTCGGCTATTTGCATCCCAAAGTTCAATTTTATTGTCATGATTTACTGTAGATATGTACTTGTTATTATAGCTAAATGCAATTTTTTTAAAATTATCTTCCCCACCTAGCTTAACATTTTCTGTCCGAGCTTTAGTATGATTAGTCATATCTGATAAAACTTCAGAATCTCCACCATATTTACCAGATTCTATAGCGAGATAGTGATCGTTAGGGCTGAATTCATAACTTACATTGGTAAGATAACCAGGAAATTGATGAGGAGAAAATTCCTCATATCTTTTTTGACTATTGTTCCATGCTTTTAACATAATATGATAGTCTTCAAGTATAGTAACTTGATACTTCTTAGTTTTACTTAATCCTATATTATTATCATTTTGGGGAGATGTATTAGTTGTATTTTGTATATTTTGTGGTAATAAAGTTAATCCATTCCACAAATTTTGAGTTGTTTCTAAAGATTCATGAATTCTGACAGCTTCCATAGCCAGCAGCATACTTGTTTGAAACTCAGCAGGCTGTTTTCTTAGGTCTTCTGCTTGTTTCACTAAATTCTGACTGAGAGAGACGCGACTTTGAAAATACGATTGTGTTCCGAATACACCGAATATAGAAAGCACTAAAATAGACACAGAAGTCTTAGTATTACGTGAATATTTTTCGCGCTGTAGGCTTAAATTTACGAAATCTTTAGCCACCTTTGAAAGCTGTATATCTTCTTTTTTGTCAAAATTTGCTGCTTGTTTTAATTGCTTACCTGATAGCAAATAACTTTTATTTTCACCTGCTAGTAGCGAAAAATAATGAATAAAAGGAGCGATAAATTTATTTTGCTTAGAATGACTGAGTTGATGACGATTATTTTTATCTTGATCTCGCCATTTCTTAGCTGCATCTTCAATTGGCTGTTTAATTATCAGCGCTTCTCGATTCTCCTTCAGCCAACCACCTAACAACCCCCAATTCCGAATCAGTGTTTCATGGACGATATTAACCACCGCCACCTGTTGCCCATCTAACTCTTGCTCACTGGTGACAACTAATTTCGCATCAGCCAAACACTGCACTACCTTATTTGCCAATTCTTCAGACTGCTGAGAATTAACTAAATCTTTTAGCCAAACTTGCTGACGAGTATTCGGAGTGTTTTCATCTTCACTCAATCGAGTCAATTCTAGAAAAATCCGCCTAGCAGCTTTTTGCTCCTCTGATTCCTTTAACCCATCCGATTTTTGTTCCTCTGACAATAAGGATTGGTACACAGTATCAGCATGGTTTCCCAGTGCCTTTTGCACTCCACCCAAACGGCTATAATCCGAAATTGTCAAAAGATTAAAGCTACTGTCATCCCATAATTGGGTCAGGGTATATTGCAACAAGGCTAAATCGCCAGGAGAGTCTGATACATGAGCAATCATCTCATTGACTAAATCGCCATCAATTTCTAACTCCACTAACTCAGCAGGTTTGAGGATGACATCCTGCAACTCTGGGCGGTTCATCCGTTGAACTCTTACCAAATTATTGTCAATTTTGTTAGCTAATCCAGCATACTCCTGCTCGGCACACTTGTGTTGAAAATCATCCCGCATTACCAGCACCAAGCAGAGTTTATTACCCAGACGTTCCACTGCACTCATGAGGTACGAAAAAAACTTTTGTCGTTCTTGTTCATCCCGACATTGGGTAAAAATTTCTTCAAATTGGTCTATCACCAGTACAGCTCGCTCAGTAGGAATACGCTCGATGAAATGCACTAAATCATCGGGTGCTGTAAGCTTTCCAACCACTTGCTCTAAACTTTTAATCGGATCGATACCAGGGGTAAATGGCTGATAAATTGTCCATCTATCGCTTCCATGTATCTTCTTACCCAGATAGATCTGATACAGTAACCCAGCTCTAACAACTGAAGATTTACCACTTCCAGATGCACCGAGTACGGCGATAAAATTACTAGAGCGTACCTTATCAACAAGCTGATTAGTTAGTTGTGTACGTCCGTAGAAATATTTGTGGTCTTCAGCTTCCTCTGGTTTTGTCGGATTAAAATCAAAATATTCTAACCCCTTATAGGGACAACTTTTACCCCGAACTCCCCCTTTATATGTGAGGATGATTTGACTACCTGTGTTGCCGACAACCGAATGCTGGGGTGCATTGTTCAGCACCGCTTCCAGTCTTGGCTTTAATGTATAATTAGTAACTCTACCATCATCATTGTTGGGGTCAAGTGCTTGCAACAAAGCAGGAGTCAGCACTCCTCCGTAAGCTACCTGAAATTCGCGACAAGCCGCAATAAAACAACGATCGAAATCTCGCTGTTGCTCAAATTCTGCTAAATTCTGCTCTATAAAATTGAATAACTCTCCGCTATAACAGCAATCCAACCACACAATCTGCTGCCGCACCGGACTATCTTTTAATATTTGATGTAAGCGTTTCAGTGAAAACAGACCTTTGTCACAGTCCTCTTTAAAAGAAGCTTCACTGGTGACTAGAAAACCTTCAGGTTGTCCATTTTTCTCGCTTCGCCAACCATGACCCGCGAAAAACAAAAGTGCCGTCTCTGGAATTATGCCGCTTTTTGGCTGAAAAAGCTGGGTAATAGCCACCTCTAGTTCTGACGAGGTAACAAGTAAATCTTGTGAGACTTCCCTCTTATCATAAATTGGCAACCGATGTACCTCAAAGCTGCCGTATTCCTCTAAAAGTTGGGCAATCTTCTCGGCATCCTGTGCTGCTGTTGACAGACTGTCTCCGTGAGGATATTCATTGATGCCAATTACCAAGGCTTGTCGCTTCGTCATGTTCGCCCACTCATGCAGTAGTGTCTTTTCTGACTATACACAAGCAAATTAGTTTCTGCCGGATTTAATGTTTTTTTTGTGTAGACTACTATTGCAGCGATTTTGACTTGCTGTATATACTGGTAATATCCACAAAATATTTTTATGACTGTATCCATTGACACCACTTTACTAGCGTTGCTGCTAGCTCTGAGCAACTTAGATGAACCCCTGAGTCCAACTGAACAAGCTGCCCTAAATAAGGTGGGTAAACAGTTAGATGCTAATCAAGCTTGGGATCTCATCGAAAAAGGATTGATAAAGGTGGTTGTGGCGAATGATTCCTTAAATCAGCAATATCAAGTTGCTATAGCTTTGCTAGAAGCCGTAGATGGTCAGATACCATCTGAACTACTACCCACTGAAGCTGAACTAGAACAGCTACTAACAGTTGAAAATAAACTGGAAAAACGTGCTGGTAAACCTAAGCCAGTTCAAAACTCTCAAAGTCAGGAAATTCTCAACATGAGTACCGAAGTTCTGAAAACTTTAAACCCAGTAGAAACCAGCAAAAAATTGCCTTTGGACAAACTCAAAGATTTCTTTAAAACAACTTTCAATAAATGATAAACCTCGTCTATCCTAACTTATTTCTGTTTCTTTATGACCTGGGGGAAGGATTGGGCGAAGATTCTCAATCCTTAACAACGAATCGGGAAAATTTTGCGGCTAAATTCCCGACAAATATTCGCTCATCCCTGTTTAACGGAGATTCTGTTTTTGAATCGGAATATCTGGAACTACTGACAAATAGATTTGAGGGTTTTACTGACAGCGACAAACCATTTGAAGGCTGTTATTACCCTGTCCGTTTGAACGATACCTATGGATTACTTTTGGGTTGTTCTTTTAAGGAAGATAGGACTCCTCACCCAGTCACTTGTCTTGCCAAATTTCAAGCTAAAATCAAGGAAAAGCTAAATAATCAGTACCCAAATATCGGGCAAACCTGGCTGATTGTGACTGAGATGGAGAACCAAAACATTAGTCCAGAAGAAGTTGCTAAAAAATGCTGTCAATCCTTAAATATTGGCTTGAAATGGGAACGAGATTTACCAGGTAAAGGGTCTTTTCTGGGAGGGAGTATATTTGAACTTTCGCGGTATCAACTGCTGATGCAGGATTCTACACCACTCACTATTCAACAACTACAAGAGAATATCCATCTCATCATTGCCTTAATGCCTAGTAGTGATGCTGCCAAAAAAGTTTGGGAAGATTTTAACACTGAACTGTTGCCCTTATTTTGCTATCGCCATAAAGTTTTATGGGCTTATGCTCAAAGTCGCTATCTGAAACAACAGCTAAAAAAAGATTTCACAGTCATTAACCAACTCGTAGGAAATATTTACAGTCAAAATCTCAAACAACTCCGCACAACCGTTGTTGATGCCCAAAATATATTACCTAAGTATACCATAAAGTTAAATTATCTAGATGCTCAAATTCGCACTATAGAAATTAACGCCATCAACTATAGTAGACGGCTCGGTACTATTAGCGATCGCCTAAATCAAATCCAAGCCCAAAACGGACAAAACCCGATCGCTCAAGTCGCGAACTTGCAACACCCCTACGATCTAAAATTCCTGGAAAAATTCAGCGAAGATATAGAGAAAAAATACCAGTTACAAGTGCAAAAAGACTATGCAAATCTCAGTCCAGGCTCACAATTACTGCAAGACTTAATCAACTCAAGTCGGGCAATTACAGAGATAGAACAAGCTGAGCGCGATCGCAATTTCCAAAACACAGTCGGCATTATTGGTGCTGGACTAGCAGTGGGTTCCATCGTCGCCTCAATCGAAATACCGACTGAGCAAAATGACAACTTCTTAAATCCCCCGCTCGATTTGGCGCTTTCTACTCTACATATTCCAGGCGCTTGGTTGCCTTTTGCCATTAAGATTACCTTTAGCTTGAGTGCCGCACTCGCCGCTGGGTTATTCACTGCTATAGTAATTTGGTTAGGACAGCCTAGGCTGAAAAAGTAACAAGTGAGATCGGGCATCATTTTTAACTAGCCACAGCGAGACACTTTGTCATTGCTACCGGATTTGATATTGCTAACTTTCAAAAGGTGGTAGCTGAAGAAACTGATTTTTAGAAGGCGGAAGTTGAGCGGAATTTTGGCGGATTTCGATCGCAGTTTCGCTAGGATTTGCGGTGCGAGTAGGGACTATTTCGAGAGAATAGGCTGGTGATGGTTCCATTTTTGCAGTAGGAATAGTTTGTGCTTTGGTGAGCAAGTCAACGGCGTCTGCTAGGGCGGTGGTTAAATTTCTGCTAGTCTCGGCGTGACGGGCTTCTTCTTGTTTGAGGGCTTGGGTGAGTTGTTTGATTTGTTCGATCGCCCGATCGCGCTCTTCGAGAACTTCTGTTAACTTAGTTTTAAGTTCCCCAACTGTATGCAGTTGTTCAACCTCATGCTGGCGAGCAACTCCAGCCTCGTCACCTTCGGGCGCAATCGGGGAGAAACTTTGAAATTCCTGTATCTGTGCTTGCAGAGCATCGATGCTTTGCTGAGTTAACTTAGCATCATTCCGGCGCTGCTCAGCTTCGGTATTGTAGAGTTGGCGCCATTGAGCCGCACTTTCACCAGCGTCATCGCGATCGCGCGAAACCTCTGTTAACTGCTGTTGTAGTCGCTTAATTTCATCTAACCACTGTCTGATATCTTGAGACATATTGTTTATTTTAGATTTTAGATTTTAGATTAGTCATTAGTCATTGGTCATTAGTCATTGGGAATTTGTAAGCTATGAACATTTATTACTGGTTGCGCTACCTGATTTTAGCTTTGTTTAAGACACTTTTGAGGCTGCTGAGAGCTGTTAAAAGGAAATTTGGTGATTTTTGGCTATTCTGTCGCTGTTTGACTTGGAGCACGCTCAAAGAAGTCTGCATGAAAGCGGGAGAGCAGCGGTTGCCGGGGCTGTCTGCCGAAATGGCCTACAATTCTATGCTGGCGCTGTTTCCTGGGCTCTTGGCTATCTTGTCGGCGATCGCCCTGTTTGAACCTTTGCAATCAACACTGTATCAAATGGCCGGTCTTTTGGGCAAAGTTATACCCGATGAAATCCGAAATTTGATTAGGAGTTCCCTCACAGAAATTCTTTCAATACGCAACCAACAGCTATTTTCACTAAGTTTTGTAGTCTCGCTGTGGGCCTTTTCTGGAGTAATGAGCGCCGCGATGGCCGCCCTCGATCAAATTCATCAAATCCCGGCTACTCAAACTCGATCTTTTGTTAAAGCAAAACTTATTTCTATTTCTCTAAGCATTGGTACAATTTTGCTACTAATCTTAGCATCAGGAGTTGTCTTTGTCAGCGACTTAATTGTGCAAGCTATTGCCCGCCAGAGTTGCCTGTTAGAGTCGGTAGCAAATTGCAATTTAAAAGATGTCAAGAGTTGCCTAATGTTTCTGCCAGATTGTCCCTTAGAAGCACAATTATTAGGTGTTTGGCGACTGTGGCGTTGGCCTAGCACCTTGGGCATTGTATCCCTTGCCTTTGCCTTTGTTTACCGCTACGGGCCGAGCCGCCGTCACCCAGAGACACCGATTTTTTCCGGGGCTGTGTTTGCAGCTCTGCTATGGGCGATGCTTTCAGGTTTATTTCGATTTTATGTTTTGAATTTAGGCAATTACAATTGGACTTACGGCACGATCGGAACTTTTATCGTTTTGCTGCTCTGGCTTTATCTGTGTTGTTTGGCGATGTTGATCGGTGCTCAGTTAAATGTGACTGTGGGAAAGGCAATGAAACAATCAAACAAATGGTAATTGCTAAAGTAGTTAGTAGTTAGTAGTTAGTAGTTAGTAGTTAGTAGTTAGTAGTTGGTAGTTGGTAGTTGTAGGATGTGTCGCCACGAAAAATCTCTAGCTACCTATCGACAATTTAACAGCTCCGCACTCGACCCCAATGGTATTATAAACAAACATAATATTTATTTGGTAGATTTCTTTCAATAATCTTATTGTTAATCGCAAAAAATAAGTTTCAGCATTAAGACGAAACGAACAGAAAACTAAATTATTAAATTTTGTCACTTACCGGATGTCGGATTATCGGCGCAGTACAGTGCTGAGTATACCCGCAACAAAAGACAGAAAAATCAGTATCCAAATAACACCACCGGGAAGGAATGTTAAGAGGCCAACACCTCTGAGAATCCAAACTAATAAAGTTATCCCTAGGACAGTCCAGAAAATGCGGGTTGATAGTCGAAATTGAAATCGAGGAGAATTAGTCATGTTGAATATAAAAATCTTATCTGGATCAATGATAGCTGTTTTGCTGGCGATCGCCAGTCACCTCACCTTAATCTCGACTCCCGGCGCTGCTGTGGCGCGCGCAGGTGCAAATACTCTGGGGGAAGTAGCCAATGCTGCTGCAAAACCTTCCTCTGCAAGTGTAGCAATTGGCGATCGCACAATTGGCGAAGCAAAAATCGGCATGACTTTGGGACAACTCAAGCAGGCTCTAGGTTCCACAGCCCAGTTTAAGGTAGAGTCTCCTTTTATGGTAGACTTCGATGCAGTGGCGATTAGTCGATCGGGAAAAGTACAGTATCGGATTATTTACGCTGCGGGTACAAAGCTGAAAGATGCGGATGCGATCGAACTTTTGATGACTGACAATTCTAATTATAAAACAGCTCAAGGCGTCGGGCCAGGAATGACATTAAAACAAGCCGAGGCAATTTACGGCAAGACTACTTTATCTTATAATGTGGATAATGAATCGAGAGAAAATGTAGTTTTTGCCAACCAACCGAGCAAAAAGTTCTTGTTTGTTCCCAAGGCTGCTGGGAAGCAATTTGCAGGAGTTTATGGCGCGGGTAAAGGGGGATTTTTTGAGACTAACAAGTATCAACCGAATGCTGTAATTAAGTCCGTGATGGTGCGGAAGTAGCCTTCGCATCATTCCCAGAAACCGGGTTTCTTCGGAGATATCTCGCCACCCAACCAAAATTACCCTAGAAACCCGGTTTCTTACCCCTCCCATCATTCCCAGAAACCGGGTTTCTTATGAGATATGTCGCCACCCAACCAAAATTACTCTAGAAACCCGGTTTCTTAGCCTAAAATTAAGGATTATTTGTATTTACGTCCAAATACTCTTGATTGTCCAGATAACTTTTAACATTCTCAAGTATTTGACGCAAATACTCTATGACTTCTTCCTTCATTTCTAATAGTTCCTCAATAGCCTGATATCCCCCCACTTCTTCAAAAGACTTAATCCCGTGGGCTAAATCATTTCTATTACTTTTAATCACTACAAGATTTTGCCCATTTTTGGTCTTAGGAAAGTCTGTTTGATATGAAAAACCGTATTTGTCTGCTATTTCTTTAATTAACCTAGCATCCACATTTCCTGAAAACAGTTCCTCGCGTTCAAATGTAGCTGTGATTATATCAGTAGAGAGTTGATTAATTGTTAAATAAATTTTCTTAGGAGAACGATTTTTAAGATTTTGGAGGACAATCAGTTTAATTTCTGGTTTGAGTTGGTCAAAGCTGACTGCTTTATTTTTGAACTCCTCAAATATGGCTTCAATCGCATTTCGCATAGTAGATTCAACTAAGTTATACAGCAACAAAAAACCATTGGCTTTGAGAGTTTTTGCTAACTCTGGATCTAGGCTTTTAATTTGGTAGTTGCCAGTAGTATCAAGTAAAGCTAACTGCGTTGTCTGTTTTTCCAGGCTGTCCAAAAATACAAAGTAATCATCCACATCTTTAGCGCGTATATTAAATTCTAAGAATACAGTTTCCATGATTATATTCGACTGCCAACATATTGAATATGCACAAATTATTTTGATTATACCAATAATTGCAGCAGTATATTTTGTGCTTTATTGAAGTTTCTTTACTTGGCAGCTTGGGTTAGTTGGATAATCCGAACTGTAGTTCGGTTGAAGTTTCTCTGACGAGAAAGCAGTAGATCGGCAAACTTAAATCCATTTAATTGCTCTATTTTTTCGAGTCCACTTAATGTTAATTCGTTATTGATAAATCTAGCTAGGGTAAGAATGCGTTGTGCGCCGTCTACGATCTCTAAACGTGGTTCATCATTTTCATCATGACGGATCTCAACAACGAATATATAAGGTATTGGTATCCCCCAAATTACAGACTCAATAAACTTTGATTGCCTGGTGTCATCCCAAACAATTTGACGTTGGTAGTCTGGAATAAACAATTTATTAGTATCATCGTTAATTCCTTCCAGATATTTTTGAACGAGTATTTCGACTGGATACTGTTTCGTGTCGTAATTAATTTGCTGCCGCTTGTCGCGAATTTCCATTTCAGCGGCATTTCTGTCTTGAAGCGTAATTTGTTCTAGTTGCGATCGCATATTTTTAACTAACGAAGAAGCACTGTATATACGAGCATTTTACCACAACCCAGGGTTGATAAAGTCCTGTTCGGAGAATTTTAGTCTTGAGGCTACCGCAGTGTAAATTCTGATTTGACTAAGATGGTACGGCCGATCGCCCTTAGCAACAAAAAGAGCGATCGCCAAACAGAAATCGCCGCGAAGATTAAAATCTACAACGCGCTGCTGAGGGAATTAGAAGCACGATCGCGCAATGCCTCCAAACGATTACTTTCCCCGTTTAAATCGAACACAACCTCAAACTTAACGTGGGGTATAGTTTGTCGCAAAAACTGAAAATGCCCCTCTGCATCGGAGCGACTGCGGCAGCGGGCGACAATTATCCATTGCCCAGAGGGTAACAAACGGGCGATCGCCCAACAACACAAGCGGTCTTTGTATTTGATACTCCCCAGCCCGCTCCGGGACGGGGATTCTTGAAGAGTCCAAATGCGAACTTTCAAAGGCGAAATCAAAGCGCCTCTACTGACTCCTTCAAGA
>NZ_JAEQCT010000196.1:0-3917 GCF_020738205.1 Microcoleus sp. PH2017_24_DOB_U_A | reverse complement strand
GCAGGACTGAAGTCCTCACTACAAACCTTATACAATCTGTTCGTAGTGAGGACTTTTGTTCTCGGAAAAAGCAGGACTGAAGTCCTCACTACAAACCTTGTAAAATCTGTTCGTAGTGAGGACTTTTGTTCTCGGAAAAAGCAGGACTGAAGTCCTCACTACAAACCTGTTTTTTAGCCCGTATTCCGCATCCCGGCGGCAATACCATTAATCGTCAGCAGAGCTCCCCGCAACAACTCACCCTTGCTGTAACGCGAGTGAATCACACCGGGTACTCCGCCAGTACCATGTTGCCGCAATCGCTTCAGCAGTGAAACCTGCAACAAACCCAAAGGCACAATTGTGGCATTTCGTAATTGCACAGAACGCTGAAGCGATGGATCTCCATCCAACAAACTCTGGTGTCCGGTAATAGTTAAAACCAAATTACGAATCAAGTAGAATTCGGCAGCAATTTGCTCGAATAAAGCCTTAAATCGCTCTCTGTCTGCCGGTAACGCCAACTCCCGCACGTAGTGTTCTGCAATCTGCAAATCCACCTTCGATAATGTCATTTCTACCTTGGAAATTACCATTCTAAAAAACGGCCATTTCAAGTAAAAATACTGCAAAAGTTTCATGTGTTCTTCCGGTTCTTCCAGCAAATACTCTTGTAAAGCTGTGCCGACACCATACCAAGAAGGCAGCAAAAAGCGGCTTTGAGTCCAGCTAAACACCCACGGAATTGCTCGCAAACCGCTGATGTCTTTCTTCCCGCCGCGACGGGCTGGGCGAGAACTAATTTGCAACTGACTGATTTCTTGAATCGGGGTAACGTGGTGGAAGAAATCTACTAAATCTGGCTGTTCGTAGATTAAATTACGGTAGTGCGATCGCGATTTCGCCGATAACTCTTCCATAATCTCGTTCCAAGAGTCGATGCCATCGAAACCTGTATGCAGCAAACTAGCTTGAATTACCGCCGCCGCCACGGTTTCTAAATTGTAAAGCGCCAACTCCGGCAAAGAATATTTAGAAGCCAAAACCTCGCCTTGTTCGGTAATCTTAATTCGCCCGCTGATACTCTTTCCGGGCTGAGCCAAAATCGCTTTGTAAGCAGGCCCGCCGCCTCGCCCTACCGAACCGCCACGGCCGTGAAAAATTCGCAATTCTACTTCGTGCTTTTCCGCAACCATTTGCAAAGCTTTTTGAGCTTTGTGAATTTCCCAATTGCTGCTGAGGAAACCCGAATCTTTATTACTGTCCGAATAGCCCAGCATCACTTCTTGCAATTTGATTTTTCGGATTGGACAGTCTAGATTTTGTTCGCTTGGTTTGGCTGTTTCTTGGGCGTATCCTCCGGCTAATAAAGCCCGATAAACTGGCAGTTCAAATGCCTCCTGCATTACTTTTGGCGCTTTTTTCAAGTCTTCCACTGTTTCAAACAATGGGACTACTTGAATGCTGCTAATTCCGGTCGCTGGATCGTAAAGTCCTGATTCTTTTGCTAGCAACAAAACCGCCAGCATATCGCTGAGGTCGTGGGTCATGCTGATGACGTAGGTTTCGCAAATTTCCGGGCCGAACTCCTGGTGCATTTGCCGCAATATGCGGAAGGTATTAATTGTCTCGCAAGTTTTGGGAGAAAATGGCAATTCTGCGGGAATTAATGGGCGGCGAGTTTGCAGTTCTGTTGCTAGCCATATCACTCGATCGCCTTCAGACATTTCATTGTAAAGCTTGGGCAAAATTTGCAAGTATTCAGCAATTTCGCTCAAAGCGTCGGAGTGTACTGTTGACTCTTGGCGGATATCTAGGTAAGCCAAATTAAATCCGTAGATTTCTACTTGGCAGAGCAGATTTTCCAAGTCCCGACAGCTTAAACCGGTTTCGATTAAATTGTGCTCGATGAGCTGCAATTCGGTCAAAAACTCGGTTCCCGATCGATAAAGGCCGCTCATTCCGGGATGTTCCGACAAGGCTTCGCGCTCCCGTTGTAACTCGTCTCCTTTGTAGAGGCGCCAGTTGCGATCGCGCGTATTTTCCAGTCGCTGGAGTACGTAGGCGAGTTTCAACCGATAGGGCTCTTGACGGTAGCGGATCGCCCACTGCTCGTAAACCTCGGGAAATTCTGATTTGTCGCGATCGAGCGATTCGAGCAATTCTGGCAATACGTCGCTCCAGTGCAGCGACAAACTCAAAAGTTCGTTCAACCGCTTCACCGCATTGATGTACTTGCACAGCACTAAATGGCGTTGATAGCAAGCAGTTTGCCAAGTAACTTTTGGGGTGACAGAAGGATTCCCGTCTCTGTCGGAGCCCACCCAAGAACCGAACTTGCAAAAATTGTAACTAGGTGGTTTCAGGTAAGGGAAAGAAGCGTGCAGCGCTTGCTTTAAGCGTTGGTATAGCTCGGGAATAGCATCAAACAGCACTTCGTCGAAGTAGTGCAGGGTGTATTCCACCTCGTCAAGTACAGTCGGTTTGAACTGGTGCAGTTCGTCAGTGCGCCACCAAAGGCGAATTTCTTCCATGAGTTGCTCTTGGAGAGCCGCAGCTTCCCAGGAAGACACCGGGTAGGGGCTTTCTGAGTCGGCCCCGAGTACCTGAAATTTCTCGTCAACTTGGTCTAGCTTTTGGAGAATCTTCGCCATCCGCCGCTGCTTGGTGCGGATCGTGTTGCGGACAATTTCCGTCGGGTGGGCGGTGAATACTAAGCGGATGTCTAACTGATCGATCAAGCGCTGGATTTGCTGGCTGGGTACGTTCAAGCGCAGTAGCATCGGGAACAGTTGGTGAAATGTTCCGGCGTCTTTGGCGATCGCCTCGCTGCTGTCTACCTTGCTCAGAGCTGTTTGGGCCGGGCCTTCCCTGTGCCGCGGGCGATCGGGCGCATCCGTTGCTTGTCCCGGCAGCTTAGCAAACATCCGCCCGCCAGCATCGTTACTGCCAGTGTAAGCTAGCTGTTGGTCTCGCTGTTCGTAGTGCTGTTCGACAATGTTGATTAACTGAAAATATAGTGCAAAAGCACGAGCGGCGCGGATGGCGGCGTTGAGATCAAGCTTTTCGATTAGCTGTAGGACATTCGACTCGCGAAAGTGAGTGGCTTGTCCCTCGGCCGAATTGACCGATCGCATTTGTTGGAGCAAATCCACCAATTCCTGCCCGCACTCCTGTCGCAGCACCGATTCCCACAAGTCCTCTACTACTTTGAGGCGATTGCGTAGAAACAGGTCTGATTTTGAGTAAGGGGCAGAATGGGGAATAGATGGTGTATCAATAGCCTGTTCTGAAGACTGGAGGACTGAACTCATCGGGCTGTTCCTCAAATAGCTGCGGGTGTCTAGAAAATTGTATTGTTTAGTTTCACCGAAAACACTTTTATTTGCAGTCAAATTTGAGACATCTTATACAATTTGCGATTTGTGCTTGCGGATGACTCATGACGATCGTGCTTTGGAGCTCGGGGTCTCCCTTTCCTGGTGTTTTAAACTTCCCCGACCTGCTTGCGCGATCGGTCGGGGATTTCAGTAGCCCTAGAACGTGTTGCTCCAATGAGCAAGCAAGTCCTGAGCCTCCAGGCTGGTCTAAAAGCAGCCCCAATACAGAAATATTCTTAGCTCCATTCTCATCAGCATCACCAACCCAGCCACAATGACCACACCTAAACTTCTTGCCACTTCTGTATGATTCACCTCTAACGGGGTTAGGAACTGTAACTTAATTTATGGACAAAGCTACCCATCCTTGACTATTTGGGTAGCTTTTTGAGCAAATTGTGGCCGCACGAGACTATTTGCCCCTGGTTCAATTTGTTTTTGCCCCCGTGCCATTGGATTACAGATGTGGGCGTCTTGCGTCAGAGAAATCTGCATTTGGACTGATTATAATTTTTTACCTGCCATGTTGACGCTCGCAGGAACTCGTATATAATACAA
>NZ_JAEQCT010000088.1:0-25032 GCF_020738205.1 Microcoleus sp. PH2017_24_DOB_U_A | reverse complement strand
GTCAAAGATAGACTACAACAAGAGTGCGCTCTCAGAGGATGGAGATTTGTAGAGCAAGACGAATCCTACACCTCAAAAGCTAGCTTCTTGGATCGAGACGTACTGCCAGTGAAAGTTGGTGAAAAACCCGACAATTGGCAACCGTCTGGTAAAAGAATTAAACTAGGTTTATACCGTTCTGCTCAGAAATCAATTCTGAATGCAGATGTTAACGGTGCGGCAAACATCATTAGGAAATCAAAAGTAGCCATAGACTCAATAGTTGAGCGAGTGGGTAGCGGGTTACTGACTAACCCTTTAAGAATTAAACTTTGGGCGGATTCATCCCCCAAAGTTTGTCCTTAAGAATCCCCGCGTCTTCAGACCGGGGAGTGTCAATAATCAATTTTAGGCCAGATTTGTGGCAACAAGCTGATACTAATCACTTCTTAAAGTTAATCGGGATCGTCTTTGATAAGGAGCCAAAATAATGCCCAGTGCAGTACCAATTATTATAGTTGAGCCAACGCCAACGCCAACGCCGGAGACAACGCCAACGCCGACGACACCAACACCGACGACGCCGACACCGACGACGCCGACACCGACGACGCCGACACCGACGACGCCAAGGCCTTCCGACGACACATTGGGCGGCATAGACGACACATTGGGCGGAGGAAAAGGTACCGTACCCTCAATCATCGGGGGCGTACTTCGGGGAACAGAAACCAACGACTCGTTAGTTGGCAGTCCCGGCCCCGACGTGATTTCCGGGCTGCAAGGCAACGACAACCTGCAAGGATCTAGTGGCGATGATTTAGTTTTTGGCAATGATGATGAGGACGTATTGTTTGGTGGCCCCGGCAACGACGTGCTCGACGGCGGTTCAGGACTCGATACCCTGTACGGAGGCAAAGGCAGCGATTCCCTCGACGGGGGAAATAACCCCGATTTGTTGTACGGCAATGACGGCAACGATACGGTAATTGGAGGCGAAGGCAAAGATACGACTTACGGCGGCAAAGGCAGCGACAGCTTGCGCGGTGGGTTGGGCGACGACAGCTTTTTGGGCGATCGCGGCGATGACGTTCTCTGGGGCGATCAAGGTAATGACTCGCTCTTCGGTGGCGAAGGCGAAGACTTGCTATTTGGCAACGAAGGAGGCGACTGGCTCTACGGCAATGGCGGCGCGGATACCATTTTTGCAGGTGACGGCGATGACATCGTGTTCGGCGGTGCTGGGGACGACATCGTGGACGGTGGTGCTGGCAACGATATTCTTTGGGGCGAAGCAGGCAAAGACATAGTAGCAGGAGGCGAAGGGAGAGATGTCTTCGTTATCGGTACCTTCAGTACCCCCGGTGGCAGCAGCAGCAACGGCACTAACCCAGCATTTCTCACCACAGGCGGCCCGGATATCGCCGATGCTGATATTTTCACAGACTTTCGCCAAGGTGAAGATGCGATCGGGCTGAGCGGCGACCTCAAGTTTGAAGATTTGGTAATCTTCCAAAGCACCGACAGCAAAGCCGGCAGCACCATTATTCGCAACGGCGTCAGCGGCGACTTTTTAGCAGTATTGCCCGGAGTAGACAGCAGAACCTTGGGACGCAGCTCATTTGTAATTGCCCCCATAGTTCCAGGCAGCGCCACCCCACTACCAGCTCCGACGCCGACTCCGAGTCCGACGCCGACTCCCACACCGACGGCAAGTCCGACTCCCACACCAACTCCGACACCGAGTCCGACTCCCACACCCACAGACACTCCGACTCCCACAGACACTCCGACGCCGAGTCCGAGGCCAATCTTCCCCACGCCGACGGCAAGTCCGAGTCCAACGCCGACGCCGACAGGAAGCCCGACACCGACAGGAAGTCCGACGCCGACAGGAAGTCCGAGTCCGACACCTGTCAATCAGCTTCCAGTCGCAGTTAACGACAACTTCACTACGGTTTCAGGTCAAGGTCTCACTTTCAACGTTCTGTTGAACGACACCGATGCAGACAAGAACCCTTTGACGGTTACGACTTTTACCCCAACAGCCAAAGGAACTCTGACTCCCTTGGGCGGCGGCGACTTCCAATACACCCCAAATGCTGGCTTCTCTGGTTCTGACAGCTTCAGCTACTCGATCTCAGACGGCAACCGCGGCACTGCTCAGGCAACAGTAACTATCAACGTCAGCAACCCCCCACAGCTAGTAATTAACGATGGTGTGGTGGTTGCCAAAAGTGCTCCGACTCAGACAATCACCGCCGCCGATTTGTTGGTGACAGATCCCGACAACCCTCCATCGGAAATTGTTTACACGATTACTAAAGCCCCCGACGCTACCAGAGGTTTTGTGCAAAGGGGCACCACATTTCTCAACGTGGGCGGCAAATTTAGCCAAGACGATGTCAACAACAACATTGTCAAATACAACTTGTTAGCAGGAGGTGGCAGCGACAGTTTCACGTTTACAGCCTCCGACGGGTCTTCAAAGATCGGGCCGGCATCCTTCAGCATTACGGTGGTAGATAATATTGTCGATCGCACCGCACTTCCTGCCAGCAGCTTTACAGGCAGCAACATCAGCGACTACATCATCGGCGGGGCAGGCAACGATACCATCTCAGGCGGTGCCGGGGACGACATCATCGACGGCAGGGGCGGCGACGACTTTGCATTCGGTGATGCAGGCAATGACTCGCTGCTGGGTTCGATCGGCAACGACAACCTCGACGGCGGACTGGGCAACGACACCATCGATGGCGAAGATGGCATAGATTCGCTAGTTGGCGGACTGGGCAACGATTTGATGTTCGGCGGCAATGACAATGACATCATCTCGGGCGGTGACAACGGCGACACCATTGACGGCGGCGCTGGGAATGATTCGATATTGGGAGAAGCCGGCGAGGACTCGATACTTGGAGGCAGCGGCACCGACACATTATTGGGTGGAATTGGCGATGACTCGATCGAGGGCGGTGCCGGCGACGACATCCTCGATGGCAGCATCGGCAGAGACTTGCTCGATGGCGGTATCAATAACGATTCGATCTCCGGCGGCGATAGCGAAGACACCATTTTAGGTGGAGAAGGCAGCGACACCGGACTCGGAGGTGCGGGCAACGACTACATATTAGGCGAGGGCGGCGGCGACTCCCTGTTGGGCGAAGCGGGCGACGACACTGTAGACGGCGGCGCCGGTAGCGACTGTCTCAGCGGCGCCTTCGGCAACGACTTGGTATTGGGTGGCGATGACAATGACTCGCTTTCCGGCGGTGCGGGCAATGATATTTTGGGCGGCGGGAACGGTTCTGACTTGCTCACCGGCGATGCTGGTAATGATTTCTTCTACTACGAAACTCCGAGTGAAGGTGTAGATATCATTACTGACTTTAATGCTAATGGCACCGGCACCGACAGATTCTTGTTCAGGTCGTCAAATTTCGCAGGTTTAACAAACTCGGGAACTACTAACGATTTCACCAGTTTTATCGTCAGGAATATCGGCAGTGGCGGCGACAACATCAGCAAGCAAGAAGTAATTTTGTTTGAATCTAAATTTGACAACGCTCAAGCAATCAATGCAGTGTTGAAGAATCAAAACGGTTCGAGCAAAACTGGAGCTTTCTTCGTGTACCTGAACAATACTTTTAACCAGTATGTTCTTGGCTTTGACCCGAATGTGGCAGACGACAGTCTCCCAGCTTTCGATTTGGCAGTGTTGAATTCTATTCCTACAGTGCCGGGAGCTCTTAGCACCGTCATTACTGCCTCTGACTTTAAGTTTATCTAGTCGTTTTTGAGTAGCGTCGCAAGGAGTCCGAAAAATGCCCAGTGCAGTACCAGTAATTATTATACCGGAGACCACTCCTACGCCGTCGCCGGGGACAACTCCGTCGATGACGGGGACTTCTCCGTCGATGACGGGGACAACTCCGTCGATGACGGGGACTTCTCCGTCGATGACGGGGACTTCTCCGTCGATGACGGGGACAACTCCGTCGATGGCGGGGACAACTCCGACGATGACGGGGACAACTCCGTCGATGACGGGGACAACTCCGACGATGATGGGGACAGGCCCGGGGATTTCGATCGTACCGGTGCCTCGACCAACTCCGACTGTACCCACGCCTCCCCCACAGCCGCTGTTTGTCGATGGTGTAGTTGTCGCCAATGACGGGAATAACTATTTAATCGGCAGCTTGTTCAACGACACGATTTCCGGGCGCGACGGGGACGACACGATTCTGGGTCGGGACGGGGACGATATCATCAGGGGCGAAGACGGTAACGATTCTCTCAATGGTGGCGCTGGTAAAGATATCGTTGAAGGCGGACGCAGTAATGACACCGTGCGGGGCGGCAAAGGCGATGACTTGGTTTCTGGCGACCAGGGCAACGATGCAGCTTTTGGCGACCAGGGCAACGATGTTGTCTTGGGTTCGGAAGGCAACGATACGCTGTACGGCGGTAAAGGCAATGACTGTCTGCGCGGAGGTGCGGAAGACGACCTGATTTTTGGCGACAAGGGCAGTGACACTGTTTTTGGCGACACGGGCAATGACTGCCTGATCGGCGCTGCGGGCAATGATATTCTTTTGGGCGCCGACGGTGGGGATGTCATCAGCGGCGGTGTTGGTAACGATACTGGTGAGGGTGGCGAGGGTGATGACCTGCTATTTGGAGGAGATGGCAATGATGCTCTATCTGGAGATGCTGGGGATGATATTCTGACGGGCGATCGCGGGTCTGATACTCTGACAGGAGGCGAGGGTTCGGATATCTTTGTTCTCGGTAGGGTGGGTACGTCGGTTTCTAGTAGCGGGTTTCTGACTACTGGCGGCCGCGAGATCGGTGATGCTGATTTAATCAGAGATTTTAAGGCAGGAGATTCGATCGGCTTGGCTGGAGGTCTGAACTTTACACAGTTAAACATCTTCCAGGGTCAAGGCTCGAATTCTAGCAACACGATTATTCAGGACAAGCAAACTGGCGAATTTTTGGCGGTGTTGGTTGATGTGCGGCCTGGTTCGCTAGATGAATCTAGGTTCACTACGGCTCGAATACCGCGCGTAGAAGATAATCCCTTTACTATTCAGGGAACAAGTGTTTCTCCGACACCGAGGGGGACAAGTCCTTCTCCAACTCCGACGGGGACAACGGCTTCTCCAACTCCGACGGGGACAACGGCTTCCCCGACACCAACGGGGACAACGGCTTCCCCGACACCCTCAACGGGGACAAAACCTGTTACGACACCGCCACCGACGGGGACAACTGCTTCTCCAACTCCGGCAACAAGTCCAACTCCGGCAACAAGTCCGACTCCGGCAACAAGTCCGACTCCGGCAACAAGTCCAACTCCGGCAACGAGTCCGACTCCGGCAACGAGTCCGACTCCGGCAACAAGTCCGACTCCGGCAACAAGTCCGACTCCGGCAACAAGTCCGACTCCGGCAACAAGTCCGACTCCGGGGACAAGTCCGAGTCCGACTCCATCGCCATCACCGGGGACAAATCCGAGTCCAACTCCGTCGCCGGGGACATTACCGACACAGGTTCCGAGTCCGACTCCATCACCGGGGACAACTCCGAGTCCGAGTCCTTCTATTGTCCCGACTCCAACTGCGACAACCCCAACTCCTCCGCCTTTCGGTGGTGGGCCAGTTCCGCCGAGTTTTACCACTCCGACTCCTAACGAACTGCCGATCGTCGAAACTGGTAAAACGCTGACAGCTTTGCAGAATTCGCCTCTGTCTCTAAGTATTTCGCAGCCGACAGATCCAGAGGGCCAACCATTGTCGATCGGAGTAATCGGAGTGCCCAATCCGAATTTCGGTCAAGTAGTTGTCGGTACAACTCCGATCGCCCTGAACCAAAAACTGACAGTTCAGGAATTACTCGGCCTGCAATTCCAACCTAAAACTGATGTAATCGGGTCAGCCGGTTCCTTCAGCTACAGCGTAGCGGACGATCAAGGTGGCACGGCGGCAGCCTCAGTCGCGATTAACATCAACTCTTTCAATACATCGTCAACCCTTCCGACTAGCTTGCCGCCGGTGCTTGGCGATGACGGCATCGTATTTACGAATACGAATAATTTGCTGCCGACATTCATCGACGTACTCGCCAACGATTCCAGCCCGCAGAAAGGGCCACTCAGCATTATCAATGTCGGCACGCCAAAACTGGGCATAGCTGTGAATCTCGGCACTCAGGTGCAGTTCATCCCCGGCAACGTAGCGGGTACAACTACTTTCACCTACAGCGTCAGCGACGGATTCGGGACACTTCCGGGCACAGGTACGATCGCCGTTTCCATCTTGGCGGCTGATAGCGGGCCTAACAAATTGGTTGGTGGTTCTTTGCCGGACAATTTGAACGGTTTTGCAGGGGCAGATACTGTTGACGGCCAAGGCGGCAACGATACGATGAACGGCGGTTTGGATAACGACGTGCTCGTAGGCGGCCTGGGTGCAGATACCATGACGGGTGGCGGTGGTAGCAATCAATTCCGCTATACCAGTCCTGCGGATGGCGGGCTGGCCTTTGATGCGGCTTCTTCGGCGGCCATCAATGCTGCGATCGCCGCAGGCGGATACGATGTGATTACTGATTTTACCGGTCTCGGTGTGCCGATCGCCGATCAGTTTAACTTTGCCCCCGGATTCGGGAATCTCAATAGTGGCACCCTAGTTCTGCTGAACGTGCAGACAACTGTTTCTGCAAATATTCTAGGAGGAAGTGCATTCTTGTTTGCCTACGATTCCGGCGGCAATACTTACATCATTTATGACGGCAATGGCAACAACCTCGCCGGCAACGATTCTCGCATTTTGGCGAAGTTAAATGGTGTAACAGGAGTTTCTTCTCTTTCGGGATTTGACTTCACGTTTATCTAGGAATAGATAGAAGACGCTCGCGGTTGAAACCGCCTCTATACAAACAAAACCCACCTCCGTGGGTTGAAGAGTAGAACAGCGGGCAGTTGAAATTACATTATTTTCTTCAGTCCGCGGAGGCGGACTTTCTTTGTATAGACGCGGTTTCAACCGCCATCTTATCTAAATCTGATTTTCATCAGAAAAAAGTCCCAATAAAGGGCCGAGAATCGCGCCAAAAACAAAGCCGCCGGCATGAGCCCAATAGGCAACTCCCCCGGATTCCATGCCCACACTTGCCGGCGCATTCAAGGAAGCTAAACCGCTCAATGCTTGCTGTGCAAACCAAAATCCGAGAAAGAAGAAAGCGGGAACTCTGACTGTAGTAATAAAAATGCCCAGAGGTAGTAAAGTAAGAACTTTGGCTTGGGGATATCTGAGAATGTATGCGCCCATCACGCCTGCGATCGCGCCGCTAGCGCCCAGGGAAGGAATAGCCGATGATGAGGAAAAATACCACTGAGTTAGTGATGCTAAAACGCCGCAAGTAAGGTAAAATATTAAATATTTTACGTGTCCTAAACGGTCTTCTACGTTGTTACCAAAAATCCACAAAAATAACATATTTCCGGCAATGTGGAGAAAGCCTGCGTGCAGGAATTGCGAGCTAATTAGTGTCGTCCATTCGGGAAATGGCGAAACTGGCAGAGACACCCGACACATATTGCTTAACTGGCAAGGAACGACCGCCCAAGAGTAGAAAAATTGCGTTAATTGGCGATCGCCCAAACTGAGTTCGTACAAAAATACTAATACGTTTGCAGCAATCAGCCCGAAGGTAACGTAGGGAGTGATACTGGTGGGATTGTCATCGCGTAAGGGAACCACAGTTTTTTTATCCTCAACATCAAAATATTGGCAACACGATATCGTATTTGCAGGCCAAAAGTCTTCTGTCGGAAGGAAGAATTTATTAGGATTAGTCAGCAGTCATTAGTTATTAGTCAGTTGGTTGTCTCTAGAATTTATCTATTGTCAGGATTGCCGTAAATCATTTGGGAAACTTTGGGGGGGGTGTCTCCGATGTGAAAAGCGCGGGCTGTTTCTTCGATCGCGCGATCGGCATTTGTGACTCGCTCGAATTGGCGTTTGTGCTCTGCCCAAGATTCGACAATTATCGTTTCTACAAATCGGCTGGGATGGGATAAATCTTGATACAATCCCCACTGAATCGCCCCGTCGCGCCGCCTGGTGCGACTTAGTGCTTGCATTACTTGTTTAAAACTATTTGCATCGGCCGGATCGATGCAGTATTCTAAAGTAATTAATACCGGGCCGTCGTTGGGAGATGGTTCAAAAGAGTGGGCTGGTTGCTGCCAGTGCAGGGAAGATGTTAAATCCATTTTTTCCGCACATCGGAGACGGTAGCGAGTGGCGAGGGCTGTAGTCGCGATCGCTCCAACTGCTGCAATCTGTAAACTAACAGAAATTCCTGCTTGCTGGGCAATGGTTCCCCACAGTAAACTACCTAAAGTCATGCTTCCCTGAAACACTAACAAATATGTCGCTAAAGCTCTCGCCCGCACCCATGTAGGAACGGCTGTTTGAGCAGCTACATTCAAACTTACCATCACTGTCAAAGACGACAATCCCACTACCAGCATCGCTGCACAAACTGCGTAGAAATTGCGCGTATAACTCAATACCAGCATCATTGTGCCAAACACCGCTGATGCCGCAGCTACCGACAAATCAGTGGAAATTCGCTGCCGGATTTTGGGCAAAATAAATGCTCCGGCTAACCCACCGATTCCCCAAAAACCGAGAATTATCCCGTATCTAAAAGCATCTAAACCTAATTCTCGGCGACCCAAAAGTGGCAGCATGGCAAACAAAGCGCTGGCAAAGAAAATATATGCCCCAGCGCGGATCAGGACTGCTTGAAAAGGTGGAGAATAGCGCACGTAGCGGATTCCGGCTTGCATTGCGCCGATAAATCTTTCTGCGGGTAAAGCTGTTTCTTGGGGCTTTCTCTGCCACGTATAAATGACTAGAATGACTCCGATAAAGGAAGCTGCATTCAGCAAAAAGACGAAGCCTGTTCCGGCGGATGCGATGATAATTCCTGCTAAAGCGGGGCCTACGGATCGCGATAAATTGATGACAATTCCGGTCAATGTTACGGCTGACGGCAGTTGTTCTTTGGCAACTAATTCGGGGGTAATTGCTTGCCAGACTGGCATATTTACCGCGCTGCCGATGCTCATCACAAAGGTTAATGTTAGGAGTATCCAGGGAGTTGTGAGGTTGGCAACGGTGAGAATTCCCAAAAGTGCTGCGGCGGCAAGCATCCAGCCTTGGGTGAATAATAGCAGGCGGCGTCTGTCAACTACATCGGCGATCGCGCCGGCAGGTAGCGCTAGCATGAAAAATGGCAAGCTGGATGCTGCTTGCATCATGGCGATTAGCAAGGGCGAGGGGGAAAGGGATGTCATCAGCCAGGAGGCCCCTACATCGTGCATCCAGGTGCCGATGCTGGAAACTCCCGAGGCTAGCCAGAGAGCTCGAAATACGGGCTGGGCTAGGGGACTCCACATTGAGGCGGGCTTTGGTGCGGTGGCGCTCATGTTTGGATAGGGAGAGTTTGCGATCGAACTTTATCTTACATCACCTGAAATTATTGTTTTTTTAATACCATGACTAAAGCCCCTCCTTCTTGACAAAATCATCAAAATTAGGCTAATCTCAAAACGTCGAGCGAGACGACTGGTCTAGTAACATTGTTTATGAGTGGAAAAGTTGCCATCAAAGAAGATACCAAACTTGCTCTGATTAAAGCAGGGCGACGAATCATTGTGGAAAAAGGATACAATCACGCCGGAATTCAGGAAGTTTTGCAAGCGGTAGGGGTTCCGAAAGGCTCTTTCTATCACTTCTTCAGTAGCAAAGAAGAATTCGGTTTGGCAATCATCGAGTACGATTCCCAAATGCACGATCGCATTGTCGAACAGTATTTAGGTGATATCAATCTCACTCCTCTGAATCGGCTGAAGCGTTATTTTACCTTTAAGTTAGAGGAATTTGAAACTCTGCAATACCGAGAAGGCTGTTTGTTTGGCAATCTCAGCCAAGAAATGGCCGATCAAAACGATCGCTTTCGCCTGCGGTTGCAAGAAGCTACGGATCGCTGGCGAGATCAGTTTGCTGAGTGCATTGAAGCTGCCCAAACTGCGGGTGAAATCTCCAAAAACCAAAAGGCTCAAGACTTAGCAGAGTTTTGTTTAAATAGTTGGGAAGGTGCTTTGTTGCAAATGAAACTGAGCAAAAGTGATGCTCCGCTGAAGAACTATATTCAGTTTATGTTTGGGATGATTTTAAAGTAGCTCAAAAAGTTGAACGATCGCTGGATCTGTCTCAATTCAACTTGTCCGCAAGTTTGGCAACATACAGCAAATTCCACATTTATGAAGTACACTCGCTCCCCGTAGGGACACGGCACTGCCCAAGGCGTGTCAACTTAAGCCTGAAAGCCTTGATAAATGTCGTTTTTACCATAGTCCAGATCCCCCTAAATCCCCCTTAAGAAGGGGGACTTTGAGTACGTTCTTGTCCCCCCCTTAAGAAGGGGGGCTAGGTAGGGCGGTTTTATTGTCGTCAGACAAATTAGGTACGTAGTTGCGCTTCAGCGCTCCTTATAATATTAGGAAAGAGCGCTAAAAGCGCAACTACGTACCTTGGCCCAAACGCGAGCCGACATTTGAGCGATACTTTTGGTAGTTTTATATTTCCTATCCTGACAATAAAACCACCCTACTTCTTAAGGAGGGCTAGGGGGGATCTAGATTTAATAGTCAAACAGCAATCTCTGACTGGATTTGACCTTAAGTTGACACCTATGGGCTCTCGGAGTGTCCCTACACTTCACAAACCTCGAATACGCTACATATAGATCAATACGGTTTACTTAAGATTGTCATTGCGAGGAACGAAGCAAACAAGAGTATCTATTTTTCATAGGGTTTTACCCCAGGGCGGTCTTAAGTAAACGGTATTGAATTATATTACCCACAATGAGGAAACCGCACTGCCGTTTCCCTGCAATTAATCGAGGTAGGGAAACGGCAGTGCCGTTTCCTCCGTTTATATCATCCCGATGTAACCGGAATTGATATCAGGAATATTTTTATGTTTTATCCTCAGATTTCTATGAAAACTCCGACACTTTCTACGGCCATTATGCTAACCGCACACAAAGCATAAATTCCCGTTCCTACCGTTACTTGTACGGTGTCTGCATTGATGATTTTGATGAGTTTCCAGCTATCACCATTCTTTTGATAAAGCGTCCAAGAACGGATGTTTTTATCGACGGGATTTTTCCACTGCAAAACATTGCTATTCCCCACTTTTTGTACTACCACTGATACTGGAGGGGCCGGCGGCTTTCCATTTTGCCAAGGCATCGCGGGAACGAGTGCGGGTTGCGCGTATGTAGTGGATTTAAAATTGTCGTAGATTTGCTGGCGGTTGTCGCTAAATGCTTTCATGCTGAAGAAAACATTGCCTAAAGCTAAGCTGTCTTTAGAGTTGCGCGTAATCTCAATTTGATTGTTTATTTCCTGCACAGTCCACTTGTTGCCGTCAAGTCTTCCTAAGTTGTTTCCTACATAAATATGTCGGTTTTGGGGGTTGTTTTCTAGCCACCATTGTAGTAACATTGGATAGCTTTGAGCTGTTTGATCGATGCGCCAGTAAAGTTGAGGATTTAGATAATCTACCCAACCTGATTCTAACCATTTTTTGGCGTCGGCATAGAGTGTTTCGTAGGCATCTAAGCCGCGACTTTGTGGTGGTTGTCCGGGTCGATAAATACCGAAGGGACTGATGCCGAATTTTACGTTGGGTTTGACTGTTTTAATTCCTTGTCCGAGTCTTCTAACTAATTTGTTGACATTTTCGCGGCGCCAGTCTCCTAAACTCATTTGGCCGCCTCTAGAAATATAACTATTGTAAATCTTGCTGTCGGGAAATTCTTGACCGTCAATGGGATAGGGATAGAAATAATCGTCGAAGTGAACGCCGTCTATATCGTAGCGCTTAACTACATCTAAAATTACGTTGTAAGTCTTGTCTAAAACTAAATCAATTCCCGGATCCATCCACAAGTCGTCGCCCCACGGATAAACGCATTCGGGATTGGTAACTGAGAGGTGCGGGCGGACGTTGGGAGGGGTTTGAGTGGAAACTTTGGCGCGGTACGGATTGAACCAAGCGTGAACTTCGATGTTGCGTTTGTGGCTTTCTGTAACGGCAAATATTAAAGGGTCATAGTAAGGTTCGGGTGGTTTTCCTTGGGTTCCTGTCAGCCATGCACTCCAAGGTTCTAATTGTGAGGCGTAAAGGGCGTCGCCTGCTGCTCGAATTTGGAGGATAATTGCATTGAAATTCATTTCTTGCAGCCTGTCCAGGATTTTCAGGAGTTCGGCTTTTTGCTGTTCTGTTGAGAGTTTGTTGCTGAATGGCCAGTCAATATTCCACACGGATGTTATCCAAACTCCGCGAAATTCTCGCTGGTGGTTGACGTAAACTTGCGGCCTGGGAACTTTACTGAGAACTATAATATATTGATTGTATATTTGTGGCGCTCTTTTGAGATATACTAATGCTTGATAAACCCAGGCGACTACATCGGCTCTGGTGGCGTTTCCGGCGGGATTTAATAGGTTTAAGTTGGGGGCGTTGACGACTATTTCGGATTGGGTTGCTATGACGATCGCCTTTTTGGCATAATTAGGAATTTCTGTGCTGTCTTGGTAGATGTTTGATAGAACCAGATTGCTTGTCGGTACAGCGTTTGACCCAAATATGCCGCTGACTAAGGCAACTAATGCTTCGGCCCTGGTAATCAGGCTTTCGGGTTTAAACAGGTTGTCGGGATAGCCGGAGATAAATCCTCTTTTATATGCTGCTTGAATGGCTGTGGCGGCCCAGTGGGTGGCGGGAACGTCGATAAAGGGTATGTAGGGCCGTTTGTCGGGTACGGGAAAGGCTTTGCTGACTATGGCGGCGAATTGGGCCCGGGTGAGGTTGCTGTTGGGGCGAAAAGTGCGATCGGGAAAACCGCTGATTACGGCCCTTTCTACTAAGCCATCAATGAATATTTTTGCCCAATGATTTTGAATGTCGGAAAAGCGATTAGTGCTGGAAACCATAGTTGTATTTATAATCGGGAATTGGGAATTGGGAATGGGGCATTGGGCATTGGGAATGGGGCATTGGGGAGCGGTTATTAGTTATTAGTTATTTGTTATTAGTAGCAAGTCACAAATAACTAATAACAAATAACTAATACAACTATAATTGCTATAGCAACTGTCAACTGTCAACTGTCAACCGACTACAGCAAACTGGCATTTTCGTAAAGCAGCCGGATGATATTGATGATTTTTTGTCCGTATAAAGGGTCAGAATTCCAGCGACCTGCAAGTTCGTTGACGGTGGGGGCTACGCCGCGCTTGACAAAACGAAAACGCACGTTTTCTTTAACTAAAGGTTGGTTGATTGGTTCGGTGCTGGCGTAAGCTTTTAGGTGCTGAATTTGCGCTCTAATTCCTGTTCTGGCATCGGGAAAGGAAATGCCGGAATTTGTGGGGCTGACGATTCCCATGTCAGCAAAGTTGAATTGTTCTGGTTTGACTGCACCGCCAAAGTTGAGATAGTTTGTTTCTAAACACATTTGGCAAAAAGCTACGTCGTGATTGACGCCTTCTGCGGCTGCTTCTTGGACGTAAATTTGAGGTAGGTTGGGAAATATTACCAGGGCTTTGCTGTTTGTTTTGGTGAGAAATACTGTGATTTGTTGGGCGGTAGTTAAACCGCGTCCCATGATTTTTCCTACGCCGGAGAGGATATCACGGCGCGATCGCAGGGATACTGATGTGGTGGCCTGATCCCAAGTTACGGAAATGTCGCGATCGCGCAAATCGACAGCCCGCACGAATACTACTCCATTGTAGGTGATTCGGCGATCGGCTGTTTCTGGTTTAACATTGAGAGCGTCTAGAACTTCGGAAGGGACAAAAGCATTTCCGTTGACCAAAATGCCTTTGTCTTCGTGGGGCGCACCGTTGATTTGGATATTAATTAAAGGATAAACTATAGGTTTTGGTGTCGGTGTCGGTGTCGGTGTCGGTGTCGGTGCAGGTGTCGGTGTCGGTGTCGGTGTCGGTAAGGGTTTTAAAGGAGTATTGTTTAACCAAGCTTCAAGTCCGTCAGCGAGTCCGAGGGCGACATCACGGCGGCGATTTTGAATAGTTCGCAAGTCATCAATGTTAGTTAAAAAACCGAGTTCTATTAACAGCGAAGGAATATTTACGCGCCGACAGAATGCAAGGCTACCAACACCAGCTTCTGTATCTGCTCTTGCGCCACGATTCGGTATTTGTGGACACCTGCGTAAATAGCCATTTAAAATTAAATCTGCATCTGCTTTTCGTCTGGGGTTGCTACCAATATAAAACGCGCTAGCACCGCGGACTTGGGGATTAGAAAAAGCGTCTATGTGTATTTCAACCGCTACATCTCCCGGCTGAGAGCGACTATTGATCCAAGCGATACTTTCGATTAAGCTAAGAGTATCTGGTACAGAGAAGGTGTCTATACCTCGCTGCCGCAATTCAGGTACTAATAAATCCCGAGTGAGAATAAGTTCCTGGGATTCGGTGGTGCCAAATGCGATCGCCCCGGGATCGCGCACGCTGCCTTCAAACCCGCCATGCCCTGCTGAAACAAAAATAGAAGCCATTTAATAAAAATCTCCACCTTGCAGCTACTTGATGTCTGTTTTTTATGCTCGGCTTTTATTTTACCGCAAAGGCGTATATTTTATTATTGCATCAAAAATTTGTAGTTGCGCTCTGGGTGGGGGTTTTCACCCCTAGGCGCAACTACAAACTTGTTAATCCGCGTGGATATTACATTTTGACAGCGGGGCTAGTCGAAGGTTTTGGCGCTTTAATTTCTTGGGAAACGGCGCGGGCGCGGAAGAGTTTAGCAACGACTTGCTCGCACTTGGACAAATCCGCTTCTATCTGTGTAAAGATGTCAGTTGATACCGGATCTGTGAACTTCGCTCGCAGGTTGTTGATATCGACAACACCTGTTTGCAAATCGCCGAGAGTGCTCCGCAGCAAGAAGGTTTCATCTGTTCCTTGCACCGAGGCTTTTAATTTAGCGTATTTGTCAGCAAGTTGGGCGGGAATTGAGGGTTTTTCGCCGAAATCGCTGAGGCGGTTTTCGAGAGCGAGGATGTGTTTCTGTTTATTTTGGATCATTTCCGCCAGGAGCGATCGCAAATCGGCATCTCCGGTTTTTTCCGCATAATTCTGAAACGCTTCGCAAGCATAGCGTTCCCCTGCGAGGGCGGTATTCAAACCTTTCACAATGTCCGCTTGTGTCGAGCCGCCCCAACCATTAGCTAGTTTCCACCATTCTGCACTCGTATCAGTTTCTTCTGGCAAACCAACTGCTTTACCGCCGTAACCGAGGCGCGCTAAAATAGCGGTGGTAAATATTCCTAAATCTCCCGGTTGGCGGGAAGTAATCAAGTTACCGTCAACTACTAAAGGTTCGTTGATGTAGTTAGCTCCGGCATTAATCATGTCTGTTTTAATTGCCAAGAAACCCGTCGCATTTTTGCCTTTGAGCGCGTCGGCTTCAATCAAAAGTTGCGGGCCGTGACAAACAGCAGCGACTATTTTTCCTTGTTCCATCGCTTCTTTGACAAACCGCACTGTATTGGGATTTGTCCGCATTGTATCGGGAGCCATACCGCCGGGAATTACGACTGCATCAAATTCTTCTGCTAATGATTCAGTGGTAGTTCCGTCAGCTTGCTGGGCGACTTTACCATTTTTCCCTGCATACTTTTCGTTTGTCCGCGAACCGAGGACAACTACGTCAAATCCTGCTTGTTTTAAGGCGTTGTAAGGAACCAGAAATTCTGAATCTTCTACTCCATTTTCGATTAGTATGGCAACTCGTTTGGTGTTAGTTCCGTTATTTGTTGTCACAATCACTTTCCCTCAGGCTATCTTTTTATCTAAACATAAGTCACTTCTCGTTTTTTGAGCATCTGGCTAAAGTGATAAAGTAGTTATTCTTAAAAGCTGTTAAGGTGAGTCTTTAGAGATATTTTATAGTAGAGCAACACGATCAACAGTCAACAGTCAACAGTCAACAGTCAATGCACGTAAGAGGCTCCGTTAATGTCGATCGTTGTTCCGGTAGCGTGCACAGCCAAACCCGATGCTAGAAAAGCGATCGCGTTGGCGACATCTTGAGGAGGGGCGATTTTGCCGATCGGGATATCGCGCACAATCTGTGCTTCGCCACACTCCCTAATAAACTTATCCGACATTTCCGTACTCACAAATCCCGGCGCCACAGTAAAAGCCAAAATATTATCAGCCGCAAATCCTCTAGCAATGCTGCGAGTTAGAGAAACGATCGCACCTTTTGATGCAGCGTAGTGCAGATAATTCGGGTCATCGCCGCGAAAAGCAGCGCGACTTGCTATATTAATAATCGTACCAACCTTGCGAGTTTTAAAATGTAGAATTGCTTCCCGGCACAAATCAGCAACCGCAACTAAATTAACTTGTAGAGTTTGCTGCCAAGCCGACGACCAAATATCAAAATCGTCCTCGATACCAGCCGACTGCATAATCCCAGCATTATTAACTATAATATCAATATGACCGCGCCACTTTACAGCATCTTGCCACAAAAGAGAGGCCGCGTTTGGTAACATCAAATCTGCTGCTAATAAATAACAGCGATCGCCCGCCACACTTGCTGCTACCGATTCCGCCGCTTCCTGACTGCGACAGTAATGCAAAATCACCTCGGCCCCAGCATTAACAAGAGTCCGCACCGTCACTGCACCAATCCCTTTCGAGCCGCCCGTCACTAAAATTACCTTTCCAGTTAAATCAATCATTTCTCTCTCTCTTTTCTCTTTCTCTGCGCCCTCTGCGCCCTCTGCGGTTAAAAAAAATAAATCCCATTCACAAGCGAAATAGAATTTGCTATATGATAATTGTACATGATTAAATGTCCTCTTAAAAATAAATCAAAAAAATCGCCATGAAAGCAGTTGTGTTCGATCGCTACGGCAGCGTTGACGTATTGCAGTACCGAGAAGTAGAAAAGCCGATCGCCAAATCGAACGAATTGTTAGTCAGAGTTCGCGCTAGCAGCGTCAATCCCGTAGACTGGAAAATCCGGCAAGGACACCTGCAACTACTTACAGGATTTAACTTTCCTCGAATAATCGGTTCCGACATCTCGGGAGTTGTCGTAGAAGTCGGCTCGGAAGTCACTAAATTTCAACCCGGAGATGAAGTTTATACATTCTTAAATCCAATCGCTGGCGGTGCTTGTGCCGAATACGCTGTCGTGCCAGAATCGAGTGCATCAATTAAACCTCACAACATCACCCATGTCGAAGCAGCAGCAGTACCCATCGCAGGTTTAACGGCTTTGCAAGCGTTGAGAGATTTGGGTGAAATTAAAGCAGGATACAAAGTATTGATTAACGGTGCTTCCGGCGGAGTCGGGATTTTTGCGGTGCAAGTTGCTAAAGCAATGAATGCGGAAGTAACGGGAGTTTGCAGCGCCAAGAATATAGAATTTGTCAAGGATTTGGGAGCAGATTGTGTTCTAGATTATGCAGAAATTGATTTTACTCAACAACCCGAAAAGTATGATATAATTTTGGATGCTGTCGGTACAAAGACATTTGCTGAATGCGAAAACGTGCTGCAACCGGAGGGAGTTTATATCTCGACTTTGCCGAGTTTCGACAACCTCCCACCGATGTTGACTAGCTGGTTTATTCCTGGTAAAAAAGCTAAATTCATTCTAGCCAATGCCAACCCAGCCGACTTGGAGATTTTGCGGGAGTTAATCGAATCCGATAAAGTTGAGCCGATTGTCGATCGCACTTACAGCTTACCAGAAGTAGCCGCCGCCCACGCGTACAGCGAAACTGGCCGCGCTGTCGGCAAAATTGCGATCGGCATTGAAGAAGTCAGTTGACAGTTGACAGTTGACAGTTGACAGTTGACAATTAGTAGGGGCGGTGGATGGTGCGTGCCCGCCCTCTTAGTTGACAGTTAATAGTTAATAGTTACCAATTACAATTACCAATTACCAATTACCAATTAACAATTAACAAATCTAAAATTGCCCCATTACCGATTTCCGATTCCCCATTACCAATTCCCCATTCCCTATGACTGTGCCCTCAGACTTGGAGACATCCGAACAAGATTCCGACAACAACCTCGAACAAGTTAGCGCGGAAAATAGCATTTCACCAGTCGCTGATGATTTGATGGCTGTCAACAACTTAGAAGGTGCAGAAGTTAACTCAGAAAATATTGCACCAATTGCAGATGATTCTACGGATGTCGGCAACTTAGAAGCTGAAGAAGTTAGTTCGGAAAATAGCATTGCACCAGCCGCCGACGATTTTACGGATGTCAGCAACTTAGAAGCTGAAGAAGTTAGCGCGGAAAATAGCATTGCACCAATCACCGATGATTTCACGAATGTCAGCAACTTAGAATCTGAAGAAGTTAGTTCGGAAAATACTATTGCACCAGTCGCCGATGATTTTACGGATGTCAGCAACTTAGAATCTGAAGAAGTTAGTTCGGAAAATACTATTGCACCAATCGCCGACGATTTCACAGATGTCAGCAACTTAGAAGCTGAAGAAGTTAGCGCGGAAACAGAAAATACTATTGCACCAATTGCAGATGATTCTACGGATGTCAGCAACTTAGAAGCTGAAGAAGTTAGCGCGGAAAATAGCATTGCACCAGTCGCCGACGATTTCACGGATGTCAGAAACTTAGAAGCTGAAGAAGTTAGTTCCGAAAATAGCATTGCACCAATCGCCGATGATTTTCTCGGTTCCCGCAACCTCGAAAACGAATATCTCGACGAACTTCCCGACGAAGTTGAGATGTCTTTGTTCGACCATTTAGAAGAATTGCGTCAGCGACTTTTCTACTCGCTAATTGCCGTAGCAATAGGTGTAGTTGGTTGTTTTTTAACAGTTAAACCGATCGTACAATTGCTAGAAGTACCCGCCGGGCCCGTCAAGTTTCTGCAACTAGCTCCCGGTGAGTATTTCTTTGTTTCTATCGAAGTGGCGGGATACAGCGGTTTGCTGATTGCAAGTCCGTTTATTTTTTACCAAATAGCGCTATTTGTGCTACCCGGTTTGACTCGCAAAGAACGCGGGTTGCTCGGGCCAGTGTTTTTCGGTTCTAGTTTCCTCTTTTTGGGCGGGCTGGTATTTGCTTATATTGCTCTGATTCCGGCGGCGCTGAACTTCTTTGTTACCTACGGGGCGGATGTTGTAGAGCAGTTGTGGTCGATCGACAAATACTTTAAATTTGTACTGCTGTTAATGTTCAGCACGGGTTTAGCTTTTCAAATCCCGATCGTCCAAGTATTGCTCGGCGTTTTGGGCATAGTTTCTTCTCAGAAAATGCTCTCCGGCTGGCGTTATGTGATCTTAGGTGCGGCTGTTTTGGGTGCTGTTTTAACGCCTTCTACTGACCCTTTGACGCAAAGTCTTTTGGGAGGTGCGGTGCTCGCTCTTTACTTTGGCGGCGTCGGTTTGGTGAAGCTTTTGGGGCGGTGAAAATTAGGAATTTTGTAGTTTTTGGGCTGAGCGGGTTGTAGCAAAAATATGGTCGATAGCTCAAAAACTAGAGCTATCCGCCCTTGCTTGTGTGAATTTTGAACTCTGAAATCTCGATTCGGAAAAATTTAGCGCCCACCAAAATATGTGCGCGTATTCAGCGGACTCAAACCAAGCGATCGCGAAAGTTGTATAGGCGATCGCCACAGCTTCAATACCGATATTCGGCGACCTAATAACAGAGTAAAAGCAATATCCCCACAAGGTAAAAAAAGCAAGCAGCCCCAAAATACCTGTAGAAACAGCAGTATCCAAAATCCAATTGTGAGCTTTATAACTCGGTATTTTTTCAGTGCGAATCTGTCCGTTTATATCCAGGTAATCATAAGAAAACTGACCGAGACTTACGATTTGAGGAATGTTATTAGGATTGGCGACGAAAGGATATGCGATACCAAATCCGTTAAAACCCCAGCCAAAGAGAGGTCGTTTTTGAATGCCGCGCACAGCAACTTCCCACAAAGGCGATCGGCTGGACATTACTTGTGCGACAGATACCCGATTCCAGTCCAGCGGCCTTGTAAAGGTCATGGCACTAATTGTCAGCAATCCAATAAAAATAGCCGGGATTAATTGTTTGTAATATTGCCGTCCCAGCAAGTAAAATAGTGCTATCATTAAAGATATAACCGCTGTTCGAGTGTTGGTAAATAGCAAAGCAGGGAGAATGAGAAATAAAGCGAGACTGGAAGTGCGATCGCTAATTAACTTCCACTTCCAACCAACCAAAGAAATAACTGCGGCGAGAGTCAATACTATAGCTGCGTGGCCGCGATGCGAGTAAAGTGCGATCGGCTGCTGTCCGCGAAAAATCGTACTAGCCAAAACATCATTCCCGACCAACTGACCGGAAGTAGCAGTATAATCAATTTGCCAGCTAACAACTTGTGGAAAAACGCTAACAGCTACAACCACAGCTCCAATCAGCAAACCCCGCATTTGACAGCGAAACAATTCTGGATGCAGTTTTAACAGCAGCCTGTTAGTGAGGCTAAAAATAGAAATTAACAGCCAGTACAGCCAGCCGTCTCCCATTTGGTCTTGTCCCCAAAAAGAACGCTCCGGGAAAGGACTTTTCAGGGTAGAAATCGCTCCCACAGTCAAAAAAAATCCCCACAAAACCAGGCAGATTTTCCACTGCCGGGAAAAAGTTAAAAGTTTCCTTTCTTCCCATAAAAATGATAAATTTGAAAGCACAATCAGCAAGACAACAAAAACTTTAGGCTGCGTCCAAATTTCGCCGCGGCTACCTCCCCAAGGGTTGATGAGAATGAGACTAAAAGCATATAGCAAAGTGTAAAGTTTTTTCATTTCACTGTCCGCTGTTCGCTGTCAACTATCAACTGTCAACTATCAACTATCAACTATCCTGTCGCTTTTTCCGCAAAATACGCCGCATCGCAGCGAACCATAACAGCATTCCATTAGCCGCCAAAATACTCCCCGGTTCCGGTACAGCTTCCGCATCAATTGGCTTGGGTATTTGCCGCATCTTGAAACTTCCTTCCCTTTCCTGAAAAGCTAATTGAATGGGAAATGCTGTTTCTGGTGTTTCGCCAAATAATGAATCAATGCCAGTGATTCTAAAATTATCTACTGGATAACCCAATAAAGAAACAAAATCTAATTTATCTCCCGGACTGAAATTACCGAGGATCGAATCTCCTACTGCAACAGTAAATTGTTGGTCATCACCCGCAGGAAAATCAAGAATTTCAGTAAATAAAGTGTCTTCCAGAGATTGGAATTCAAAGCCGTAAGTAGTTGGAGGGTCAAACCAGCGACAGCCGGGAACTTTGTTGAAAACTTGCCAGCCATTTTGGATAGAATTGGGAAGGATGGGGTTTTGCTGTGTCAGGCCGCGCTTTTCTTTTCCGAATCCGCCACCGCCGCTAGTTGCTACGCTAAAATCAGGTGAATCTTGTGGGTCGTAAACATCGACAAACAATTCGTAATTGCCTCTGTCTTGACCGCGAGCACCTCCACCAGCAGCACGGAGATTGAGGTTGATATTGCCACTACTGCCTACAGTACCGGTTAGTGCGGAGGCAAAACCATTTCCTACAGAGCTACTGTTGTCGTCAAATCCCAGTCGAAAACCTGAGTTATTGTGCGTACTTAAAAATGTGTTGGGGTTGCAGCGATTGGAGGGGAGGTCGTTGTTTGTCCAAGCTATATATTTTGAACCGGGAGTAAGGTCAGAGACGTTAAAACGGTCTACTTCAAAACCGGAGGCAAGGCTGTCGGAAAATTTTTTAGTGGTTTTAGGAGGAGTAAATATGCTTTTCCAACCCCATGAGATACCATCATATATCGTGACTTCATTGGGTTTATTAAGGGGATCTTTTACCTCAGCCAAGTAAAGTTCTGCATCCCAAGCTTTGTTATTATAGATATCATCTCGAACAGGGTAATCACGAAAAAGAATTGTTTGATTTGGATATCTTACCGTTTTACCATAGGTATCGTAAAAAGGGTTAAATGTTTGCTTTTGTGGGTTTTGAGGGTCTAAAAAACTTAGTTGTGTCTGCTCTATTACAGTGTCAATTTTGTTCTCGAGAGTTCCGTAAGGTTGCTTAATGACTCCTTGAAGGGTAGATATATAGGCATGATTATTAACTACCCTTTGAATAAAATGAACATTAGTGCCTACTGGATCTTGACCAACGACCGGGTTGTAAAGAACTTGTATTTCTGCTCCCACATTGGGTGTAACAAAAGGAATATACACCCCAATATCAAACCGACCTTTTAAAGATTCTACTGATGGCGCTTTGTTAAATGTCCAACCGTTTTGCGCCCAAACGGATGAGGTCAGCAGGTTAAAAAAAGCATCCGTTCCGCCGACTGGTAGTTGCGACACAGTAGTTGTATAAGTAGTTACGGTGCCAATACCTTGCTGGGTATAAGATATTGAAGAACAATAAACAGAGCTTTGGGTACAGGGAGAATCTGGTCTTTGCGATGGCATTGTGAAAGAAAAAGCGAAACAGGCCCTACCTGTTAGCACAAACAGTAAAGGGGACGTTAATAAAACTATCCGGTATTGATGTAATCGCATTCTTAACAACTCCTTAACAGGGTAGGTATGGAAGAAAAATCTGTCTTGATATGAAATCGATATGAAATTGTGTCTCAATTGCTATTTATGTGCCAGGGTAAACTACGTAAACCTTGACAAAGGGCGTTGTTGCTTCACCTGTCCAAATCTCTCGTATTAGGTGTTCTTCATCTTTTTTAGGGTCATAGCACGGTCTTACAGATCGGGAACTGATATATCTGAATCTAATTTGATAATCACCAGGCTTTATGTTGTCAAAATACCACGACCCCCCCAATCCGTCAGAGCCTCCGATTAGCAGACTATTCTTCTGCCAAAAAACTTTGGTGTCCGGGAAAAAAGTTGCGTGTTCTCCTGGTTGAATTAAGGGACAAGCGAGTTGCGGAGAGTTTAGGAGTCTATCTCTACCTCCTTTGCTTTGTAATACTTTACCATCGGCTTCCACTATTTCTAAGGGAATTACAAGCAGGGGATCGAAAAAAGGTAAGCGAATAGGAGAAGGCGAGTTGTTTGTAATCCGAATAGCGAGCTGAATCAAGGTATTTACATCGGGTCGATTCTCAGGGATTAACCATACTCTATTTGGCACCAAAATTTCAAAGCGGATGCCATCAATTTCAACTGCATTCTTGTTAGTCGATTCTACAGATGTCAAGTTATATCCCCTCTCACTTTCCACCTCTTCAATCGCCATAACTTCTTTAGGCACATGACTCAATGCCACTAAGCCGGAAAGAATTAAAACTAATAAAAATAGGGAAAAGTGCTTCATCACATCAAACTGCCTTGCTTTCTGAAAGTGATTTATTAACTATAAAACTATATATTAGGACTGCTCCCTCAAAGTTGAAACGGTAAAAATACTGATTTTTTAGATGATAGTTTCCCGACCCTCTGCAATAAAACCACTAAGTCGCACTTTAATATGAATTTGACAACCGCATATATACGGAAAATGGGTGACGCTCGATCGACTTAATAAATAGCACTTATTAAGTTTGTTTATGCTTCCGCAAAATATGTCGCATCGTACCAAACCACAACTGCAACAGTAAATTGTTGGTCATCGCCCACAGGGAAATCGAGAATTTCAGTAAATAAAGTGTCTTCTAGAGATTGAAATTCAAAGCCGTAAGTAGTTGGAGGGTCAAACCAGCGGCAGCCGGGAACTTTGTTGAAGACTTGCCAGCCATTTTGGAGAGAATTGGGAAGGATGGGGTTTTGTTGAGTTAAGCCGCGCATTTCTTTTCCGAAGCCGCCGCCACCGCTAGCTGCGGAGCTAAAATCCGGCGATTCTTGTGGGTCGTAAACATCAACAAACAGTTCGTAATTGCCTCTGTCTTGTCCGCGAGCACCTCCACCAGCAGCGCGGACATCGAGGTTGATATTGCCGCTACTACCTACAGTACCCGTTAGTGCGGAGGCAAAACCATTGCCTACAGAGCTACTGTTGTCGTCAAATCCTAGTCGAAAACCTGAGTTATTGTGCGTACTTAAAAATGTGTTGGGGTTTCAGCGATTGGAGGGGAGGTCGTTGTTTGTCCAAGCTATATATTTTGAACCAGGGGTAAGGTTAGGGAGGTTAAAACGGTCTACTTCAAAACCGGAGGCGAGGCTGTCGGAAAACTTTTTAGTGGTTTTAGGGGGAGTATATGTATTTTTCCAACCCCATTTGATACCATTATAAATTGTGACAGTCTTGGGAGCAGTCTCCTCAACCAAATAGAGTTCCGCATCCCAGTTATGGTTTTCCGTGATATCTGAGCGGAAGGGACTATCGTAGAAATTATCTTCCGTAGCCAAAGGTGAACTTTCATCATAGAAGGGGCTATCTGCATCTGCCAAAACGTCAATTTTGTTATCACCGTTTCCATGACCTAAATCCTCAAGTTGACCATTCTTATAAAGTTTTGATCCATGATTGCTGACTACCCATTGAATCCAATGCAGATTGTTATTTTGGGGTGTAGGGTTAACTTGATTGGGAAGGATATCGCCTGATTTTACTGGACTATAAGTGAGTAAGAGATCGCTCCACACAACATCCTCCTTAGTAAAACCAGATATAGGACCATAATTAGCAGTGTAGGACTGAATATTAAAAGAACCAGCTAATGCCTGATCAGAAGAAATAAAGTTCCAGCCTTTTGGTTGAAAAGTGCTGTTTAGTAGAGTTAGGAAAGGAGCGCTCCCACCTAATTTAGCCTCAGTAACGTTTGACGGATTGAGCTGACGGGGTGACAGGTCGTCTGAAAAGCATACAGGGAGATAACTCTAGACAAATCGCCTCAAAAAAGATAGGGTAAGAAAGCTTCTTACCCAAAAAT
>NZ_JAEQCT010000087.1:0-79880 GCF_020738205.1 Microcoleus sp. PH2017_24_DOB_U_A | reverse complement strand
GAAAAAAATGTGCCTCAAATTTTAAGACTGAGATGTGCGTATTTAAATAATGACATCAAGCTAGGTGTTTCTACTTAGTCAAAAAGTGGGATGCTCCCTTGCAAACCCTGATGCGGTTCTCTTTACCAGAAAAAACATGGCAGCTTCTGCAAGAACGTTACCCCACACAAGAATCGTGGCAACAGGCAAGTGTAAATACTCTGGAATCTCTGCTAGGTAAAGACGCTGACTTTGCCAGCATTATCCTTAAGCGTATCAGGCAGGCAATACCATGATGACTCCCTACGAAAAACTTGGCGATCTGGTAGATCGACATCCCTCAAATCTAGATCGAGTAGGTCATCGAGCAATATTATTGATTTTGCCTAATTTTGACAAAAGCACAAGCAGAGTAATAGGTGCAACGGCTACAGATGCTTACCTTAACATAGAAAATTACTCTTTGCTAATATCGGCTTTACGTGAAGTAATAGAGGAACAATGGGAATGCCAGCTTTTATTGGAATCTGATAAATACTTCAGTAATATCAAGGCTGAAAACATTCGGATGCACTTAGAACAAGCTGATGCTTATATAGCAGAGGTAACAGACGCTGACCCGGATGTAATGTACCTCCTTGGAGCAGCAAATTTTTTTCAAAGTCATTGTCCTTGCATCATCTTAACTCAAACACAAAACACCTTGCCCCGAAGTTTGTTAGGTCGTCAATTCATTTCGTATGAATGTTCTTATCAACAAGAGTTGGTGCACTATCTAGAAGAAGAACTCTCCAAAAATATTCATTTTATACAAACTGCTAAAACATCTGTCCGCGAACATTTTATTTCAATTTCAAGGCTACAAAAAATTGTCCCTTTACAGTTTAACTCTAAAACTTGGCGAGAACTACAAAACACTTACCCAACTAGAGAAGCATGGCAAAATGCTACGGCAAATAAAGTTTCTTCTATTGTTGATGGACAAAAGGATGTGGCAGAGATCATTCTCAAACGTATATATCAATGGCTTGAGATGTAAACAAATAGAAAAAATACAACTATGACTACTCGCTACCAAACTGTTTACGATGAGGCTGTTGAACTATACAAAAAAAACCGCTGCTATGATGCGGCTGTACTTTTCCAGCAAGCCCGCCAAATTTCTAAAGAGTACGGCTTAAATCCTCAAGCAGCGACAGCAGGGGTGTGGGCAGCTATTAGTTGGCATGGAGCCTCTCATCCCTTGAAAGCCTATAGTTTGCTGATCGATATTTTAAGCACTGCTGATAGTGACCTAGATATTACAGACAAATGGCGTGCAAGAAAGCGAGTTTTTTGCATTTCTAGATGCTACTCGCCAGACCTGGATCAACTAGAAAGAAATCTAGAAAAGCTGCGCCTGTTTCAACAAGAATATCCCGAATTACCAATAGCCGATATTCATCAAAATACAGGTGATTTACTCATATCGCAAGGCAGGTGGCAGGAGGCATTAGCAGAATATGAACTCGCTTGGAGTGAATTTAGTGAATATAATGACTGTGGTTATCTTAAATTCTGGAAAGCCTCACTCGCTGGGTTCTGCAATCTTCGATTAGGAAAGCCCGACTCTGCCCAAAGGTGGTGCGATCTCTTGGGCGAAACAGAGACAGACTGGCCCAGTAGCCGAATTGCTTGGTATAATCTACAAGGTAATCTTGCCCTTTATCAAGAAAACTGGCATCAAGCAGAGCAACACGCCATCCAAGCAGAAAAGAAAGCCGATCTAGTTCAGGAATATGAGTTTGCAATTCCCGCGCTTGACCTTCGGGTAAGAACCCTACTCCTCCAGCCCGATTTAGGCGACCCCGCTGACACTAACCATCCCGCCCGTTTTCGTTTGAGACAGCGTTTTTTAGGCAAAATTGACGTATATAATAAGTACAATCAAGCCTTACTATTGGCAGATTATCGACTCGCTTGTATTCGCTACTCGGCAGGAGTTCTCCCCGTTGATGATTATTGGTATCGCCAACCCCAACAAGTTCCTAGTTGCTGGCCATCCGGTTTTCAGGAGGCAGATTTTCGACTGAGAAAACAGTTGGCTCGTCGATGCATAAACCGGGCTATGGTTCAGGCAAAATATTTAGATAATTGTTTCCGATGTACTTGGAGACAAGCGGAAGTACAGCAACGTTTTGAACGATTGAAAGAGCTAGTGCCAACAGTCAACTAATTAACCTAAATACGAGGATTATTATGCTAGAAATGAAATTTGATTTCGATGGTCTAATTCAACTATTAGCTCGAAATTTATATAGAGAAAAGCGAGTTTTTATTAGAGAATTAATTCAAAATGCTCATGATGCCATTATGCGTCGTCGTGCCAAAGAAGGTGATGCTTTTGTTGGGAAGATTAGCATTGAAACTCGTCCAGATGAATTGCGATTTGTACTCAGAGATACGGGGATAGGCATGAATAAAAATGACCTAATTGAGTATTTGTCAACAGTTGGTAAAGGAGCAACTAGAATCGCCAGAAAAGAACAGGACATAGAAGGCTTAATTGGCTTATTCGGCATCGGTTTTTTGTCAGCGTTTGTGGTCGCTAGTCGAGTAGAAGTCCGCACCCGCCGTTTAGGTGAACAAGAGGGGTGGGTGTGGCAAAACTCTGGGAATAAAGATTACACTATCGACCCCTGCGAAGTCAGCGAACCAGGGACAACTGTAACAGTTTTCCTCAAAGGTGAAGAAGAAAAAGGAGTGATCCATAAAGAAAAAGTACAAGATGTGATTCGTTACTATACTGATTTTTTAAAAGTACCAATTCACCTTAATGGTAGTTCTGAACCGATCAACGCCATGCGGATGCCTTGGGAACAGGAAGGAAAAAGTAGCCAAGAAATATTGCTAGATACACGCATTTATCTCGAAAAAACTATGCGCGACAGCGTGTTAGAGGCTATCCCTGTGCAACTGCCTGATTTAAACACATCAGGGGTACTTTATATCACACGATTTCGTACTTTTCAGCGACAGTTACCTCGTGCTGTGCGCTTGTTTGTTAATCGGATGTTTATCTGCGAGAAGGAAACAGAGTTATTGCCAGAATGGGCCCAATTTATCAATGGAGTAATCTGCTCTGGAGATCAAACACTAACCCTGACAGCAGCCCGCGATAATTTTATTCGCGATGAGAATCTTCAGCTTTTGCAAGATGCTTTAGGCAATTTAGTGGTTAAACATCTTGAAGAACTTTCTCAAAGCAATCCTAAGCGCTTTTCAGAAATTCTCCGCTTCCACGATCTTAGTATTAAAGCCGCCTGTTGGTATCATGATGAATTTTTTGATAAATTTGCCGATTTACTACAATGGCGTACCAACAAAGGTGAACCTACTACTTATGGAAGTGAATTTACCCACCAGTGGCGTACTTTATCGCAAGTTTTAGAGGAACTTCCCAGCCTAGAAGGGGAATCTCAATCTTTGCCTTATTTCAGCGATAGTAACGCTGCTAATCAATATTTCCAAATGGCTGATGCTGCCAGAACCTTAGTCGTCGATGCTAGTTATCCTTTTGAACAAAATCTGATCAAAGAGTATGAGAAACGTGCTAAAGACAAGATTAAGGTAGTAGCAGTTGACCGCGAAGAAGATGATCCGAATGTCTTTCAGGAACTTCACGAGCAAGCTGATGTCAAACTGAAACGATTAGCCGAATATATGTCTCAAGTGATCCGTCCAGGCGGTACGGGACGCATTCGGGTAGAGGCACGTTACTTTAAACCCATAGAATTAACAGCTATCATTCGGTCTACTGAAGAGAGTACAGGTGGAATGAAAGCCCGCGAACTCTTAAGCGATCCTAATACGCCAGAAGATTTGCGCGAAATGGCTCAAGAAATGATGCGAATGTCCCGTAATTCTGCTTTACGGTTAATTATCAATGCTGGAAATCCAATGGTACGACTGTTAGCTAAACAAAGCTTTGACAACCCTAATGTGTTAGATATTATGCTTGGTATCTATAACAGTTCTATTCTCTATAACCAAGAGTTAATGACTCCACAGAATGCTCGCATATTTTATGATGATTTTCAAAAGCTGCTGCGGCGCGACCTTGATTACATCATTGAAAAAGCCGATTTACAGCGTCAAGCTGAGGATTTAGAAAAACAGCGTCAAGCCATGCAAAAAAATCAGAAAGAAGGCAAAACCCCCAAGCATCTTATTTTCTTTTTAATGACTCCATTAGAAAATACATATCAACCATTTATTGAAACAGTACGAGAAGTCATTGAAAATCATTTCGGCTGCCAGCTATTTGTAGCTAGTGACAAACAGTATGAAGACACTGTAATTGAGAATGTCCGCTATCACATGGATCAAGCCCATTCTTTTATTGCTGAAGTCACTGATGCCAATCCGAATGTGATGTTTGAATTAGGGGCGGCTCGCTTTGATTTGCGCGAACGTCCAATTGTCTTAATGCGTAAGAATAACAACCAATATCTGCCTGTCGATCTCCAAGGACGTATCTATGTCGATTACGGTGAAAAAGAAGGTCAAGAATTAGCAGAATATTTGGAGACGCAATTACGCGCAGATGAACGGATTAAACCTCTGCTTAATAAAACAGGACGGGAACGGTATATTTCACCAAAATTCTTGAAAGCAGTCACTAAAATGCAATATCTAGAAGATAAAATTTGGCAAATTTTAGCCGAACAGTATCCCACAAAAGAAGCATGGCAAACAGCATCTTTAGACCGCGTTAAAGAAATTTTGGGCGAAAATGATGATTTAGCTGAGCCAGTGCTTAATCGGATCAAACAGGGAATTTCTGGGATGAGTAGTTAGCTGAAAAAGTATTTTATCGCTTGTGGCTATGGCATCAATTCTGCCGAAGGTAACTGTCGATCCTTGCCGGTGCCGGGATAATTTACCCGAAGTCATTCCGGCAACAGGGAAGAAACGCTGAGGAATAGAATAAAGAGTCAGATGAATGGGCTATTTATTCAGAAGTATCGCACTTCTCACCCTCCCAAACAGCTAAAATTAAATTCAACAGTCTTTCACCCCGCACAACTGTTATGGTAACTCAAATCCCATCCCCTATTCAGCAAGCAGTTATTTACCCCGACAGCGACGGCTTACCAATGGCAAATAATACTGACCAATTTCGGTGGATTCTCGTCATCGAACAAAATTTAGAATGGATGTATGCTAATGACGAGAATGTGTTCGTAGCTGGTGATTTGTTTTGGTATCCAATCGAGGGAAGATCGAATATTGTTAACGCGCCCGATGTGATGGTTGCGTTCGGCGTACCGAAAGGGAGACGCAGTTCTTACCAACAGTGGAATGAGTCAGGAATTGCACCGCAAGTTGTGTTTGAAATTCTTTCTCCTAGCAACACGCAGGATGAAATGGATAAGAAGTTGCTATTTTACGATCGCCACGGAGTTGAAGAATATTACATTTACAATCCTAGCAACAACCAACTGCGAGGCTGGCTGCGGGGACAAGATGGCTTAGATGCGATCGCCTTAATGGAAAATTCCGTGAGTCCTCGATTGGGAATTCGCTTTGATTTATCGGGCGATCAATTGCAAATTTATCGATCGGATGGAACTAGGTTTTTCTCCTACGTTGAGATTTGTCAACTGTTAGAGGAAGCCCAACAGCGGACAGAACAAGAACGTCAGCGGGCAGAACTTGCAGAAACAGCTTTAGGAGAGGAACGGCGACGATCGCAACTTTTGGCGGAACGGCTGCGAGAAATGGGAATTAACCCAGATGAATTAAGTTAGACAGACTGCGATCGATCGGCATTGACCCGGAACAATTGTAAACTGGATTGGGGAAAAGGTCGATCGCACTTTTCAAATTGAGCAAAAGTGCGATCGGGAACCACGACAACTGTCAACTGTCAACTGTCAACTGTCAACTGTCAACTGTCAACTGTCAACTGTCAACTGTCAACTGACTCTTCCCCTCTTCCAACTTCAAAAAATGCACTTGTCCCGAAGCTTCCGCCGCGACAATTGTCACCCCATCTGGTGCCATAGCGCAAGCTTTCAAAGCACTATCTCCCCTGAAAGTAGCAACTATTTTTCGACTCAACAAATCCCAAACTTTCAGAGTATTATCATCCGAAACTGAAATCACTCTATTTCCCACAGTCGCCAAAGCTGTAATCGCATCCGCATGACCCGTCAAAGTAAAAATTTCCTTTTGACTCGACAAATCCCAAACTTTAATCAGTTTCTTCCTTCCCCCAGAAATTCCCCATTTACCGTCTGTGGTAACTACCACAGCATTCACAAAACTCTCATGACCTTTAAGAGTAAAAAGTTGATTTTTAACGACTAAATTCCATAAATTTGCCAAAATATTATTTTCTTTTCCCAAACTCCAAACTTTCAGACTTGTGTCGCCGGAAGCCGAAATTATCCGCTTGCCATCGGGAGTAACTGCCACAGCTTTTATCCCGTCGGTGTGACCGATAAATGTAAAAACTTCCTCTCCTGTTTCCAAATTCCAAATTTTAATACTTTTGTCTCCCGAACCAGAAATCGCCAGCCTGCCGTCGGGGGTAACAGCAACCGAATTTACCCAATCTGTATGACCTGTCAGACTAAATATTTCTTCTCCAGTTTCCAGATTCCAAACTTTAACTGTTTTGTCACCTGAACCTGAAACTATTCTCTGGCTGTCCGGGGTAACAGCGATTGCTTTTACCCAATCTTTATGACCGGGAATAGCAAAAATTTCCTCTCCATTTGCCAGATTCCAGACTTTAATGCTGTTGTCTCCAGAACCGGAAATTGCTTTTTTACCGTCGGCTGTCACTGCTAAAGCATTTACCCAGTCATCGTGACCCGCAGATGATAAATTTTCTTTGCCTGTTTCTAAGTGCCAAACTTTGAGAGTTTTGTCAGAGGAACCAGAAACTATCCGCTTGCCGTCGGGGGTGACAGCAACAGCATTCACCGGGGCGATGTGATTGGTAAAAGTAAATAGTTCTTCTTTTGTTTCCAAATTCCAAACTTTCAGCGTTTTGTCGCCGGCCGCCGAAATTACCCGTTTTCCGTCGGGACTGACTGCCACAGCTTGGACGAAACTGCTGTGAATTCCTAAAGTGAAAAGTTTTTCTCTGGCACTCAAACTCCAAACTTTGATTGTGCCGTCGTAACTGCCGGAAATTATGTGTTCGCCGTCGGGAGTTACTGCTACAGCTTTTACCCAATCTGCGTGACCGGTAAGGGTAAAAAGTTCTTTTCCTGTTTCTAGGTTCCAGACTTTAATGCTGTTGTCGCCAGACCCGGAAATCAACCGCTTGCTGTCTGGAGTTACTGCTACGGACTGGACAAAACTGCTGTGACCTTTGAGGTTGAAAATCACTGCCCCTGTTGACAAATCCCAAACTTTTATGCTGCCGTCCCATGAACCAGAAATTACTCGCTTGCCGTCGGGAGTTACTGCTACGGCTTCTACTGCAAAAGTATCGCCTGCAAATGTTAATATTTCTGTTCCAGTAGCTAAATTCCAAATTTTAATAGTATTGTCCCAAGAACCTGAAATTACTTTTGTTCCGTCTGGGGTTACTGCTACAGCATTGACGTAGGTAAGATGACCTTTGAGGGTGGAAAGTTCTTCTCCTGTTTCTAAGTCCCAAACTTTGAGAGTGTGGTCGGAGGATGCAGAAATTGCTCGCTTGCCGTCGGGGGTAATTGCTACAGCTTGTACCCAATCTGTATGTCCGGTGAGAGTGCGTAGCAATCTGCCGCCAGGGGGGGTAAAACTGGGGGTTAGCGGCCGCAGCCAGGGTATTTTCTGTTGTTGTGCTTGGGCTAGCAGTGCTTGAATTTCGGGAATTTCAAAGCGCATCAACCGGGCAATTAGTTGGGTAGCTAGTTGGGTTTTATCTTTGGCTAAAATGTGGGCAGAAAGCCTGATTGCTTCTTGGATTAATTTGAGTTTGTCGGCTTTTTCATCGGAGGTGATAATATCGGGATTTGTTGCTAAATCGTAATCTTCTATTAGCGCTTGTGCTCCCGCTGCTGACAGCTTGGCTTCAATAAAATTGTAATCTGTTAGTAAGCTGTATAATTTCTCTGAGTCGGAAGTCGCTGCTAGCTGACTTGGTAGGATTCCCAAACAGTGCGTCTGTTCTGCGGGCTGCATTTTATCCAGCCCTTGTGTAAACTCGCTCATAAATTTGTGTATGTCTTTTTTTAATGTATGCGATCGCTAGCTGCACCTTGCCCAAAACCCGATCGAGAAAGTTTTCTTGCTTACTTTGCTCGTTTACTTAGCATGGCATATTTAAAGGCTATTTGCTACCGGGCTGCTGCCCTCGGTTTGGCGATCGTTCGATGAATCGCTGGTTTTTTTGTCTGAGTCTGGTTTGAGAATTTTCAATGCCTGCGATTGCCATCAACCGCCGCCAAGATCGTTCAACTCAAAGCCCAAAATCTAGCGATCGACAACTATCTGACATATATCGTTGTTTTTCTTAACATAACGGGTTTTGGGGAATGATTGTCGATCGCTCCACACTACCAATAGATTTTAGATTTTAGATTTTAGATTTTAGATTTTAGATTTTAGATTTTAGATTTTAGATTTTAGATTTTAGATACTTCGACTTCCTTCGGCTACTCTCAGGAAAAGTGGCTGTACAAGTTTGAGACGGACGGAGGCTTGGGCGCGTTTACGATTAAAAAATTGACTTGCAGCGCAGTGAATCGGGAAAGTTGAACATTGATCTAAAATTTGGGGCCAAGAGTTAAGTTGGCAGCCTGTACCCGTTTTGGGGCGGAGTTAAGCTAAAATTTTTGAGCGATCGCCATCCTGTTTGATGTGCGAACAAGACTTGTTTAGCGAAATACGGTAGCGAATGCTCTAATTTTAGGTCGATCGGGCTGGATCTGCCCGACAGATGCCCGCCTGCTTGGGTTTCGTGCCTCAACCGCACCTGCAACCTGCTTGACTCAAACCTCCCGGAAAGCTTTGCAGGTGCGCCCCGTTCCTTTAAAATAGAAAACAGGACTTGCACTCTTAAACCGGGTTTCTCGCTAAAATCATTGGTTGGGCGGCTAGTTACTCAAGAAAAAACCGGTTTTCTGACTCGATAGCGCGCAAGTCGCGATCGCAAATCAAGAACTATTTAAGTTTAGAGACAAATTTCATGGATGTTATCGAGTTTTTCGAGTTAAGTGCAGGCAAATGGTTTTCCCAGCGCACCGTACACAATCTCAATTCTGGGGAATTGCAAGCAGGTAAATCTGACCTCAAAATAGAAATGCTGACAGCTAACGATGCAGCAGTCGTCAAACTTTGCCAACAGCACTCGACTAACCCGGACTCAACTGGACTCAGGGGCGTTCGGATTTCTTGGGACGGTGTTCCCGATCGCAACCAAGCTAAACAAGTTGGTTCTACAATATTGGCGATCGTCCCGAATCCCGACAATCCCAGCGAAGGCAAAGTATTGCAAGCCAAGGGAAACACCCGCTACGTGATGGGCGGCGACGATGTGCTGACATTGATTACAGAATCAGATACTGTCCATGCAGAAGAAAGGCTGTGGTATCTCATCCCCAATCTGCGCTTGCGGACTAGCGTTGTTAAGCAAGCTGACGGTACGGAACAAGCATCTTTTTGTTCGGAAATTCGGATGGGTGGAAGTCCGAAAAGTTGACAGTTGACAGTTGACCGTTGACAGTTGACAGTTGACAGTTGACAGTTGACAGTTGACCGTTGACAGTTGACAGTTGACAGTTGACAGTTGACAGTTGACAGTTGACAGTTGACAAAGGAAGTCCGAGGATTGGAGTAATGAATAGTCTGATTTTTATTTCTCCCTATAAGGGTTCCGGCTTTCAACCAATTCTTTCTGGTAATTGGTGAGTACCTCACTTGCAGGGAGAACCTCTATATCTAATTTCCCAAAATGAATACAAGCCCCGACTATCCTGAGTAATTATCCCAAAATTTTAGACTCCTTTTCAAGCTCCCAGATGAATCTGTGAAGTAAATCTAAACATAGAAAATCGACTGACACCTTATTTCTTTTTGATGCTTTCTCCTTTCTTTCTGCGGCCTTCTCGGGCAACGGCTTTTAACTTAGTGTGAAAATCAGTATGTTTGGCAACTGGGAATGATTTTGCGACAGGTTTGTCTGTTAATTGGCGATCGGGTTCGGCTCCATCGGCCAGAGCCGTAACATCCACATCTTCATATACTACAACTTCTGTATTTTCTTGAGTGCGATCGCCAGCAGTGGCGAGTTTTTCTGTTTCCGGGGCTTCTGTATTCGGGACTTCTGCATCTGACGCGCGATCGAGTTCTGCTTCTGACTGCTTGCTCGTATCTATTTCGGCGACACCGAATTCGGATTCCGGGTGGGATAAAAGTATCTCTTCCTGCGACGGTTGAGCATAACTTTCAAAGGTTAAATCTTGAGGAAAATTGTTGCAAACTAAGCGTTCAAACTCGCGATTAAAATGATAGAGTGGTTGGCCTATCCGGTGCCACATACTCAATAGCTGTCCGACAGAAACAGCTTTGTAGCGCCCTTGATAAAGCGCTTCAACCACTGCTAAACGCAACCAATAGCCGGGATACTTGGTCAACCATTCACCAGCCAATTTCTCTGCTTTTTTGCCACCTAGGTCAAAACCGTAGTGAACCAGCAGAGCCGCTGCTTGTGCAGATATTGTACGTCCATCTGTCATGGGAATTGGTAATTTGTCAGTTGTCAGTTGTTAGTTGTCAGTTGTCAGTTGTCAGTTGTCAGTTGTTAGTTGTCAGTTGTTAGTTGTCAGTTGTTAGTTGTTAGTTGTCAGTTGTCAGTTGTTAGTTGTCAGTTGTCAGTTGTCAGTTGTCAGTTGTTAGTTGTTAGGAGTGGTGTCGCCTACGAGGCAACGCGAACGTTAGTTTTTCTTTCTTGGGAAGGGAGAATTGGAGAATTGAGAATTGGAGAATTGAGAATTGTTGATTTTTTTGGCTTCATTATTACCAATTACCAATTACCAATTACCAATTACCAATTACCAATTACCAATAACCAATAACCCAATTACCAATTACCAATTACCCATTACTAATTACCAATTACCCAATTGAATTAATCGGATAAACGCACGCCTCCTTCTACTGTTCGCACGTCCCCGGAAAATGGTTGGGGTGTGCCGTTCCAGTTGAAGTCACTAATTCTAAACGTCAGGCTGCCGACTTGACGCTCAGGATTAAAACGCAAAATAATTGCGTAGCTGCGACGGCTGTATTCTAAAGTGTAGTTCGTACTGATTGTTTCCCTGCTGTCTAGATTAATAGCACTTTGAAATCCGACTCGAAAGCCTCCGTAAACTTGCTGCACGAGTCCAAAAGACAGGACTTTCAAATCTACTAGCCGATCGAACAAATAAGGCGATACCCCGTCCCGCGCTACCTGAGTGTAAGTCACGTTAAATCCAGTGTAGTCGAGGAAAGGGCGGGAGAAATGGCCGAACTGCCCTTGAATGCCGATGCTGCTGGCGATCGAATTTTGTCGATCGCCACTACTGTAATAAGAGCCTACTCCTCGGACTCCCAAAGCCAGTTGTAAGAAGGGAACCACCGGCGTCCGCGTGTACCTCAAACCCTGGGTGGGAGTGCGGGGCAGCGGTTTACCTTGCCACAGGTTGAAGCCGCGGCTGAGGGCGACGCTGACTTGGCCTCGGCCCAAATCGATGCGGTTGTTTTCGCGCACTGGTTCGAGCAAATCTGCTCGATCGGTGTCAGCATTGATAAATTGATACCCGGCTTGATAGCTGAAATTGATGCCTGTATTGCCGATTTGCATCTGTGGGGAAGTGAGGACGGCCCCGAGACTGCTGTTGACGGTTTGAAAGCCTAGAGAACCGTTAAACAGTCGATCGCGATAACTATATTCTGCTGCTAAATTGTGATTGCCGATCGACTGTCGCAGCCGCAAATTGCCCCGAAAAGCATTTTCAGCTAAATTCGGGAAATTATCAAAATTCAGAAATAACGCCGATCCTTCAAGGCTGGTGCGCGGGCCCAAAGTCGCGCCCAGCTTTGCTCTCAGCCCGTAGCTGTCGGGGGAAAAGGGATTTCCACCGTTCTTTTCCACGATTCGCTGGAGGTAAATTTGGGGTGTCAGAGTCAGGCGCACGGGCCCGTTTTGCAATATTTCAAAACCGCACTCGGCAAACAAACCGCCTCTGTCGCCCCCGTCGTAGCCGAAAGTCAAACAGGGGCCGTTTTTCTGTTGGCTGTCAAAAACTTGCCTGCGGGGATACACGGGTATTTTGACGCGGTTGTCAAATACCAAGCGGGGGGAATTTGTGACTAATTCCTCAGCCGTGGGGGAAATCCTGGTAATTGTTGCTCTTCGGGCTCTGTATTCGAGTTCCGGCGGGGAAAACGGGTCGTTAGTAATCCGAATGTTGGTTGCTACTCTGACGCCATTTGGCAGTAATTCGAGGCGATCTGCTTCAAAGCGGACGCGGTTGACGGCGCCGGTAATTTGGGGGGCGGTTAAGCGTCCGCCAGCGCCACCAGCGCCACCAGCGCCACCAGCGCCACCACCGCCGATGGTAATAGTAGCAGCGCCGGGGGATTTGACTCCGCGAAGGGGCTGTTGGCTGGTCAGCCGATCGCTCAGCGGCTGTTCTAGAATGGTTCCAGCACTAATATCTGTCGGTAGTGTGGGGGTTAACTCGCTACCCGCTGCGGGGAGGAATATTTCGCCGCTGGCTTGTTCGACTGCGCCGGAGTTGAGTCCGAGATTGAATTCCATCTGCCGGCCGCGGACTACTTGTTGGCCGCGAGTATAGGCGACGTTACCGGATGCTATCACTTGGCGGGTGACTAGGTTGACGATCGCGCGATCGGCATCAATCACTGTTTGTCGGAACCGCACCACAACCCTACCAACCGCCGTGACAATTTGCTGTTTGTCGTCAAATTCTTGACTATCGGCCTTAATTTCGATCGTATCAGCCGGACTCACCGGAAATGGCACCGTTCGCTGAGAAGGCGCGGTACGGACTCCGGGCGCGGCAGGTTTGGGCTGCGGTTTCGGCGCTGGGGGAGTGGCTGGCTTGGGCCCTGGGGGCGTCGTTGGCGTCGTTGGCGTCGTTGGAATCTCGAACTCTTGCTGTTTTGCAGGAGGCGTTTCTGGCGGTTCGGGAACAACAATCTCCGCAGGTTCGGGGGAGTTATCTTTTAACTGCTCGCCTTTAGCCTGATACCCGTTTTCTGGCTGTCGGACAGCATTATTGTCCTTTTTGCTCTGATCCCCTGCTGTTCGTTGACGGTTCCGAGCGGCAATGGCATTTTCTACTGAACCCAATTGGTAAGAAGTAAACGAGGTATCTTGCTGGGCTTCCGCAGTTTCGGATTTTTCTGCTGGAACAACCGGAAGCTGAAATCCCGCCGCTGCGCCGCCACTTTCCACGGAGGTTAGGGGAGTGGCGATTTCAGGAGACTGACTGGTGGCTTCGGTGGTACCGAGGAGTGCGGCTGAGGGTTCTGGTTGCGGGGATGTTGGTTCGGGCTGAACGATTTCTGGGCTGGCTTCCGGTATTTGTGCGGAGTTGCTGCGGGTGTCTCCATCATTTGTCGCCACAGTGAGGGCGACTTTTTTGGGCTTCGCGATGTAGATGATGGCAGAGGGTTCGGGCGGCGGTACCGGATAGGGCATAGTTACAACAGGTGAATCATCCGATTTTAGATTTTAGATTTTAGATTTTAGATTTTAGATTTTAGATTTTAGAGGTTTATTTATAGCGGAGAGTCGATCGTCCAAATTTTGGCATTTAACAGGCAGCGTTTCAAGGTTAACCGGAAATCTTCGGTTGTGCCGAGTCGCTAACGGACTCATCCTCAGAAACTTGGTTGATTACCAGAAAGAATTGGTTTAAAGGCGGAACCCTTCCTTGTAGGGAGGAATTAAAATCAGACTATTCATTGCTCCAATCCTCGGACTTCTAGGTCAACTGTCAACTGTCAACTGTCAACTGTCAACTGTCAACTGTCAACTGTCAACTGGTTTCTTTCGGCATAAGATAACCTCGCTAGTGGTGCGAGGTCAAGTTTTGTTGGACTAATTTTTGGGGATTTGCTGGCTGGTGCGGGGGCTGCGGTGACGTGCCCCCGAGTCAGCGAGGGAGGTAGCTGGTTTATTCCATGTCTCTGCGGTTGGGGTTCCGAGCTGGGTCATTGGACAAAAACCCAAATATGAACAGGGAAACAAAAAATAGAACAACTACATTAACTACGATTTTGAGGGTTAGCACGCTAGGGAGTCTCCAAAGATGAAATAATACTGAGCTGATTTGCTGCTGTTGCGGCAACTTTTTTATCTTGACATATTCACTGCCCTAAAAGTGCGGTGATTCTTGACGCTTCCCAGGGTGATGCTACCTGAGTAGTCTTACTCTCCCTCCACATCCATTTAGAGTCGTGGCAATGCCCTATCCCGACTTGTTGGAGACTATAGCAGAAAGCAGTCCTCAAAGGACGGGGTTTTAGCCCTCCGCTTAGCTCCGCCAAATTTTTCCAATAAGCTAAAGATTATTGACACTCCCCACGGCTTCAGCCGGGGGATTCTCCAAGCCGAACTTGGAAGGGATAGGCAAATATCCCCCTAGACCCTTTAAATCAACTACCAATACCAGAGGTGTTGCAGTTGGGCTTACTTTTAGTTTTTCTTTTGCTTTCAGAGTCCATCACAAGCCAGATAGGTACGCTCTTCAACCTGCCATTATTTGCCCTTTCTAAGTATTCCGGTTCTAGCCGGATATCTGAGTTGCCGGGATTTCTCCGCACTAGGATGATTCAACGCGCAGACGGTTATTCCTACTCACTCAATTACATTACCATGCTTAGTCCCCAAATACAATATTTACTGGCGGTTAAAACCGCAGACCGACTAATCCCCACGTAAGACAGCCGGGGACACGGGAGGCTCGTTTTCTAGTCAATTTTATCTTTGCTTTTGAGGATTGTTGGCAAGTTGGTTTTTGCCCAATTCCAGATTTGCTCGATGATTTTTTCGACGCGCACCATGATTAAATCGAGCCATTCGAGCACTTGTTCTAGTGGGTGTTTAATGTAACCCATCGATTCTGCTTTTGTTTCTAAGTATTCGTCTGCGGGCGGGAGACCTGCACTCTGATTTTGGTGTGCTGCGATGCTGGGGGCGGGGGTATATCTGCTGGTGGGGGGGGCGATTGCTGCTGGGGATTTGCTGTTTTGTGCGGTGTTCGGGTTTGTGTTTTTTGGCACTTGGGTCTCCGGCGCGCGCTCTGGGGTTGATTCTGCTGCGAGTCCAGATTTATTTTCTGGAGTGACTGCTAAATTTGAGCCTGTTTGGGGTTGACTTTGTGGGACTTTTGTAAGCAAGCTCTGTTTGAGCTGGGCGAGCATCCTGTGAATTGCTTCGGGGTAAGGCGATATTGAAACTGCGGTCGATCGACTTTCTGACAATTCTACTGTTTTTGCAATTTCCTGCTTGACTTCTGGGCTATTTTGTGATATGAGGTTTTGAACATTTGCCTCGGGTTCGGCACTTCCTACTATTAAGTGCTGCGGTGCTGGTTCTCCGAATAAGTCTTGCCAATTCAACCAAGGTCGATCGACCTCTGGGCTATTTTCCGTTCGATCTTGTTCCTGGCGTTGTTTTAAATAATACTGAATTGCGACTGATTTATCAGTATTATCACTAGCTGCCGTTTCTTTTCCCAGCAGTTGGTCTACGGACGACCAAATCATTTTTTCGATGTTTTTCGCGTATTTTTCGAGGATTTCGCGGGCGGACAGACCTAAATTCGTTTCTGGGGCGGGGGTATCAAATTTGACCTCGGGATTCCCGGCGGTGGTTTTGGCTGCTGGGGGGAGGGTAAATTCTTCGAGGTTGACGGCAGCGCGATCGAGTAATGTGACAAAGGAGATCGGATTGCCGGTGCGATCGAACTTGCTGTTAAAATTAGGTTCTAATTTTGGGATATTGCGGTCGATCGAATTTGATCGAGCAATCGTCGGCTGTGCGGTGTTGGCCGGAGCGATCGGCGTGGTGGATTTTTGGACTAAGATGAGATTGCGGTCGATCGCGCTTTTGACTGCGAGGATTGATTCTCCAAACTGATTTCTTTTCACAGCAACCGGACTCGACTGGAGCCAGACCATCAATTCCCAAAAACGACGCACCGGCGCCAACCGAGATTTTTTCGCAGCAGACTCTAAACCGAGATTAAATTTTAATTCTTTTTGAGCAATTTCCCGCCGTTCCGGCCCCTCGTTGGCGACTTCCCAAGTTATGCGACTTTCGAGCAGTTCTTGCTGTTCGGGCGTCAAAATATCTAATATGCGATTGTCATCTCCGATTAAGACTAAAGTGCGGGCTGGGATGAAAGTCGCGATTCCCTGAACTTTTTGGGATTGGCTGTCTAATTGAGTTTTGGCCTGGGGAGGTTCTAAGACGGAAGTTGTTTGATGCTTGGCAGCTTGTTTGATAAAATTGATGGCTGGATGCAAATCGCGATCGGCTTTCTCCGTTGCTGGGTTTGTCTGGATTAACAGCGGAAAACTGACTAAAGTTGTGGCGGTTTGCGACGAGTTTAGCAAATTTTCAGCGAGTTGCAAGATTTGGTCGATCGAACTTTCATCGGAAATTTCTCCCGGATACCAATTTCCCGAAAAATCTGGATTTTCGTCATCGGTATATTCTTGAAGTTCGGGTAAATCTACTTTTTGGCTGGATTCCCGCAACTGTCGGCTCAACATTCGGGAACTTTGGACGAGCAGGTAAGCTGGATAAAGTAGAATTTGGGTAGCGCTGAGAGTGGTTTGTTTAATTTGTCGCCAAGTGCGATCGCAATTATCGGCAACTTGGCGGGACTGTTTGGATATAAAATTTAATAGTCGGCTTTGGTATGGGCCGTAGTAACCGTCGGACATAGGTTTAATTATTGAATTCAGGTTTTAGATTCGCGCCGGAATGTCTGAATTTTGCAGTACAATCAAAACTGGATATTAATCGCAGTTTCAAACCCTCTGAAACCTTTATTTCTTCGCGTCCTTTGCGTCTTCGCGGTTCGATACTGAGCCCAGATTCCTACGCAAGTCCTATTTTAACTAAATATGAGCGCCGTTGTGCCACCTGCTAGCAATAATATTTCTGAAGTTGTAGAGAAGTTGCGCCGCCTCAGTCAAGTGGACGTTCAGTCTGGTTGGAGGTACTGCGATGCTGACTCGGCTACTGTCGGTTCGGTAGGTATTTCTAACAAGCAGGTTGCGGAACTTAACGAAAAAGGACATATTGCTTGGCCGTCTGGGAAGCAAGTTGTTTATTTAGGACAGCAATTTGTCATTCCTGACAATTTGCACGGCTATCCTGTGGTGGGTTTGCGTTTGCTGTTGAGTTTGACTTGGTGGGCAGAAGATGCGACTATTTTTGTCAACGGTGAGTTAGTTGGACAAGGTGATTTATTCGATTGTGCCGATCGAGTTTTGTTGAGTGTGGCGGTGAATCCGGGAGATGAATTTTTAGTTATTTTACGGTTGGTAAGTCCTGGACACGATAACGGTGCTTTAGTGCGATCGATTTGTTTGTACGAAGCTGCGGACTCTACTTGTTTCGATCCGGGTTTTGTGGCGGACGAATTAGAGATTTTGCAAAATGCGATCGCTCGAAATTTAGGAAACAAACATTCCCAAGATTTATCCATTAAAATTTTAGCAAGTCGCCCAATGTACGTCAAGGGAGAAAGGCTGCAATCTGAGATTGATTTGGCGGTTGGTTTGATTGATTGGTCTGCTTTGCCGAATCGCGCCAAGTTCGATCGATCTTTATCTGTATTGCGACACAATTTACTGGGATATCTGCGGGCTTTTTCTGGAGAGTTAGATGATTTAACCGCAGAGGGCGCAGAGGGCGCAGAGGGAGAAAGTAAGGAGCAACTTTCTCAGGTTTCAGAAAATCAGAACTCCACATCTATATATATAGGTGAAACTGTCGATATTCCTTCTTTTTCTGGAGAGTTAGATGATTTAACCGCAGAGGCCACAGAGGGCGCAGAGGGAGGATGTAGGCAGATACTTTCTCAGGTTTCAGGAGATCAGAACTCCACATCTATATATATAGGTGAAACTGCCGATATTCCTTCTTTTTCTGGAGAGTTAGATGATTTAACCGCAGAGGCCGCAGAGGACACAGAGGGAGGAGGAAGAAAGAGGGTTTCTCAGGTTGGAGATGATCGGAATATTACATCTATATATATAGGTGAAACTGGCGATATAGCTTTTCTCAATCAAGTCATGCACTCGCGGGCCAATCATCAATTACCAATTACAAATTCCCAATTACAAATTACAAATTCCCAATCCAGATCTGACTCACTTGAAACTTGCCATACATCTATATATATAGGTAAAATCTATTTGGTTGGTCACGCTCATTTAGACTTAGCTTGGCTGTGGCCTGTCCCGGAAACTTGGGAAGCGGCGGAACGAACTTTTGAGTCGGTATTGAAATTGCAATCTGAGTTTCCCGATTTGATTTTCTGTCATTCAACTCCAGCGCTTTATGCTTGGATGGAAGAGCACCGCCCTGACTTATTTACTGCAATTCAAAAACAGGTGGCCGTCGGACGTTGGGAAGTTGTCGGTGGGATGTGGGTTGAACCGGATTTAAACTTGATTTCGGCTGAGTCAATGGTGCGGCAAGTGTTTTACGGACAGCGTTATGCCAAAGAAAAGTTTGGGGAGTTGATGCGGGTGGCTTGGCTACCGGATACTTTTGGCTTTGGATGGCAATTACCTCAGATTTTGCGGCAAGGTGGAGTTGACTATTTTGTGACGCAGAAGTTGCGCTGGAATGATTCGACGGAATTTCCCCACGGTGCTTTTTGGTGGGAAGGGTTGGATGGTACTAAAATATTTAGCATGATGTCTGGCGCGATCGGCGAAAGTGTAGAATCTGTAAAAATGGCAAGTCATGCTTTTGACTGGCAAGTTAAAACTGGTTTGCAAGATGCTCTTTGGTTGCCGGGAGTTGGCGACCACGGCGGCGGCCCGACTCGCGATATGCTAGAGGTGGCGAAACGCTGGAAGTTGTCGCCTTTTTTCCCAAGGTTGGAGTTTGCGAAGGCTGTTGATTATTTGTCTTTGATTGAGAGTCAGTTTTTGCCGGAAGTTGCAGAGGTTGATTCTCAATCTGATGTTTCGCAGTCGCCAAGTCGGGAAAATTTACCAATTGCTGAAGTCGTCGAAACTTTGTCGGATGTCGCATCGGGAAACTTGCTAGAAAATTCTACAATTTCATCCGAAAGTAGAACTTCAACTCAGGAAACTCCCGCAAGTTTACCAATTGCTGAAGTCGTCGAAACTTTGTCGGATGTCGCATCGGGAAACTTGCTCGAAAATTCGACAACTTCATCCGAAAGTCGAACTTCAACTCGGGAAACTCCCACAAGTTTGCCAATTGCTGAATTCGTCGAAACTTTGTCGGATGTCGCACCTCCAAATTTACTCGAAAATTCCGCAACTTTACCCGGAAGTCGAACTTCAAGTCAGGAAACTTCCGCAAGTTTGCAAGCTGAGACGGTTGTGAAAACTTTATCGGATGTCGCACCTCCAAAATTAGTCGAAAATTCCGCAAATTTACCCGAAAGCCTTAACTCCAATCTCAAAACTCCCGCAAGTTTGCCAATTCCTGAAGTTGTCGAAACTTTATCAGGTGTCGCATCGGAAAATTCCGCAAATTTACCCGAAAGCCTCAACTCCAATCTCAAAACTCCCGCAAGTTTGCCAATTCCTGAAGTTGTCGAAACTTTGTCGGATGTCGCACCTCCAAATTTACTCGAAAATTCCGCAACTTTACCCGAAAGTCGAACTTCAAGTCAGGAAACTCCCGCAAGTTTGCAAGCTGAGACGGTTGTGAAAACTTTATCGGATGTCGCACCTCCAAAATTAGTCGAAAATTCCGCAAATTTACCCGAAAGCCTCAACTCCAATCTAAAAACTCCCGCAAGTTTGCCAATTCCTGAAGTTGTCGAAACTTTATCAGGTGTCGCATCGGGAAAATTACTCGAAAATTCGACAAGTTCATCCGAAAGTGAAACGAATTCGGTAGAAAACGAGGAAAATTTGCAACTTAGGAAAACAACCGAGAATTTGTCCGGCTTAGTAGGTGATTTTTCCGGTAAATTTTCGGAATCAGAACCTAAATACCTTGATTTCCCAACCGAAATTCACCAAGAGAAATCTCAACTAAAAAATTCCCCCTCTCTTCCCCTCTCCCCCTCTCCCAATCTCCCGATTTGGAAAGACGAACTTTACTTAGAATTCCACCGGGGTTGTTACACGACTCGCGCTGACCAAAAACGCCAAAATCGCCGCTGCGAAGATTTGCTCTATCAAGCGGAGTTGTTGTCTTCGATCGCGACAATCTGCACTGGTGCGGTTTATCCGAAAGTTGAGTTAGAATTGGCTTGGAAACAGGTGTTGTTTAACCAGTTTCACGATATTTTGCCCGGTTCGGCGATCGCCCAGGTCTACACTGATGCTAATCTAGCCTTTGCTGAGGTCGATCGCTCTTGCCACCACATCCTGCTACAATCCTTAGATGCGATCGCTGCTCAGATTTCTCTACCTTCTCCTCCGCAGTCGGACGCTCAACCGATTTTTGTTTTCAATTCTCTCAATTGGTCGCGCTCTGAAGTTGTCGCCGTAACTCTTCCCGATTCCCCCGACGCAGCTTGGCAAATTTACGACTTATCGGGAGGGCGGTTGACTTCGCAGATTGTTAAGGGCGATCGACTCCCATCGCAATCCCAATCTACACTGTTATTTTCGGCCCAGAGTGTTCCGGCGATCGGCTACCGCGTTTTTTGGCTTTGCCATGGCGCTCAAACCCTAAATCATGCCCCTGCAAGCTCAGCCACCGAAAAAAAGACAGATTTATCAAAACTTACATACGGTATAGCACAAAAAAACACGCCTTGTCAAGAAACGCTTTTTTCAGCCCCAGAAACGGTCTTAGAAAATGAGCTTATTCGGGCAACAGTAGACGCAGAAACTGGTAATTTATCCAGCATTTGGGATAAAGCAAACAATAGAGAAGTCCTGAATGCAGTCGGAGGCAATCAACTGCAAGCCTTTCAAGACAGCGGTCAATATTGGGATGCTTGGAACATCGATCCGAATTACCAAAAACATCCATTACCCGCCCCGATACTCAAACAGATTTCTTGGGTAGACCGGGGAGAAGTACGGCAGAGTTTGCGCGTAGTTATGCAAATTGGTAAATCCGAGTTTAGCCAAGATTATATAGTAGAAACAGGTTCGCCACTGCTGAAAATCAAGACAGTCGTAGATTGGCAAGAAACTCACGTTTTAGTCAAAACAGCCTTCGGGTTAAATGTCGCAGCAGATTTTGCAACTTGCGAAATTCCCGGCGGCGCGATCGCACGCACGACCAAGCCGCAGACACCGGCAGAAAAAGCCAAATGGGAAGTACCGATTTTCCGTTGGACTGATATCAGCAATGACGGTTTTGGAGTCAGTTTGCTCAACGATTGTAAATACGGTTGCGACATTCAACCAAATCAAATTCGGCTGACTTTGCTCAGAAGTTCCACTTGGCCGGATGAAGCAGCAGATGTTGGAGTTTCCCAATTTACTTGTGCCGTCTATCCCCACGCTGGAAATTGGCAAGATGCTGGCACTGTTCGGCGCGGCTGCGAGTTGAATATGCCGCTGTTAGTAAAGGTGTTGTCGCAGTTGCCGGAAAATCGCGATCGGACTCTGCCACCCGTTGGCAAGTTCTTGGATTTGTCCGCCGAAAATTTAGTGTTGATGGCTTTCAAACAGTCGGAAGATGATGCGAATGTCTGGATTTTTCGGTGTTGCGAATCCGAGGGCAAACAGGCTGTGTTAGCATTGGATGGCGATTTGGGATTGGAGATTTTAGAGTCAGTCGATTTGCTGGAAAGACCTGCAATTTTGTCTGAAAAGTTGCCTCTATCGGAAAGTTTTAAGATAGAACCTTGGAAAATTGCTAGTTTTGCTGTTGTAACGAACCACGATAGCGCTCTTGTCGCGAAGGAAGAGAGGGAAGGGAAGAAGGAATAATCTCAAAACCTAAGATATTAGACCTCTTGCATCAATCATTCAATTATACAGGAACCGCAGATGTCAAGCAGATAAACACAGGTAAACGCAGATGATTTTTCAAGATAATTTGCAAATGAGTGCAATCTTGTCTATTGCCGATCGCCTTTTAGCTAACGGGCGCGGGAATCCCTCGCGCGATATCGTTTACAGATAGGTGTCGATCGCCTGCCAAGCAGTTTTGAGGTCTCCTACTCCCCAAAGCTACGGCACTCATCTGACCCAACAATTGCGATCGCCGCCCGGTTCATCCGCAGCCAGGGCAAATATCCCCAGCCGAAACCTAAGTAAGTCAGTCCCAACAGTAGATATTTGAATGTTATCATAGATACGTGACATACCCGACACTCATTATTGTAAACAAATAGAGTGCGGGCTTCCTCTTTCAACGGGAGAGCCTCGACGCGAGCAATCTCTAAGCTGGTCCGGCAGACTCCCTGTGTCCCAAGGAGTAGAATTGTTGATTTTTTCACCCATCCATCAGCTCTTTTACGGCAAGAAAGGGATTTTGGGGCTACCAGTCAGAAACTGATAGGTGGTGTCTAGCATTTATACAACGGAAAGTTCGCCCACCACGGCTACTCTTATCATCCCCGCTTATTTCGATTCTATCATGGATTCGCTATCGCTCAATTTGCTTGCTGCTCGTTTTCATCCCGTCACTCATCCTGTAAACGGATAGAGTGCGGGACTTCCCACTCGTATTAGTTAAAACAATTGATTGCCAATTTTTTCCATTGTCGGGGATACTACAAGTACACAGGGGGTAATTGCTGTTTTAACTGCTGACACGGCAACGCCACAGGAAATATCTCCCGCACGCAGACGGTCTAGCAACTACTGCAACCGCTAAGAGGGTTAAGATGTTCTTAATTGCCGAAACCCTTGTGGTTGATTGCAATGAAAGGTCTTCCCTCGAACGTCTTCCCTCGAACGTTTTCCGTCTTCCCTCGAACGTTTTCCGTCTTCCGTCTTCCTTCTTTCGGTCAACTATCAACTATCAACTATCAACTGCCAACTGCCAACTGCCAACTGCCAACTGCCAACTGCCAACTGCCAACTGCCAACTATCAACTGCCAACTGCCAACTGCCAACTGCCAACTGCCAACTGCCAACTGCCAACTGCCAACTGCCAACTGCCAACTGTCAACTGTCAACTCTTCCTTCTATACAAACACAGGGGTTGCATCGGAAGCGAAAACCAGCGCGCTGGAAAAGCTGTAATTTTGTTACAAGTTGTAACTTTTTCAAATAACAGGTTAAATTTAGTTTCACAAGAAAGTTAAATTCCAGAAAGTAAAATTAATTACAGTCGAGTTAAGCTAAAAGTGTTTGCTAAAAAAAATCATTCAAGGAACCCAGAAACCAACAATTCTCACTTGACAGGTACGGGGGACGATCTCGCGGCCACGAAAGTTTCGTCCACCAAACAACAAGTCGAACAGGATTGGTATCGAACTGTCTACGATAATTTTCCGGGCATTTACTTCGTCCTAGACGCTTTGGGAAGAGTTTTTTCCCTCAATCAATTCGGCGAATCTCGCCTCGCCTACAGGTCGCAGGAATTAATTTGTCATTCAATTTTTAACATATTTTACTGCCAAGATCAAGGGAAAATGCAGTCAGAATTTGCGAGATTGGTTCACCCGACAAAAGGTACGTCAAATCCAAAAGTCGCCTGTTGGGAAGGCTGTTTGACTCGCAAAGACGGCAAAATTATGTGGGTAAAAGCAACGGCGCGCGCTTTGCCTGCGGTAGAATGGAAAATAGACGAAAATACCGATAGTCACTCAGTTGCCAATTTCCAACGGCCGGTGGTACTGTTAGTTTGCGAAGAAATTAAGGCCGCTGCGCCGGTAGCACCGCCGCCAAATTCTCAGGACAATTGGCGCCGTTCAACTTTGGCGATCGCAAAATTAGCCAAAAGTCAACTTAAAGAACGCAACAATATAGAAGAATTCATCCGCGAAGTCACGGAAACCGCTGTCAGTATTGTCAACTGCGATCGAGCCAGTATTTGGCTGTACGGGGAAGACAAAACCCAGCTTCACTGTATCGACTTTTACGAACAAAATACCAAACTCCATTCCGTACAAATAATCATCACAGCGGCCGACTGTCCGGCGTATTTTCAAGCCTTAAAATCCGTAAATGCGATCGCAACGGTGGCAGCCGAAAATGACCCGAGAACGCGAGAACTGGCAAGTCTTTATTTTGCAGATCGGGGTACGACTGCCCTGTTGAATGTACCGATTTTGCTGGCTGGTCAAATGGCTGGAATAGTCAGCGCTGAACGCCGGGGTTCCAGCATCCAGTGGACGGAAGAAGAACACGAATTAACTACAATCTTAGCAGAATTTGTATCGTCAAGTTTGTTGGCTAGCGAAAGCTTAAAATTAGAAGCTATGCGGCGCGAACAGCAGCAAAATATGCTGAGTCAATACTACGACCAACTAGAAGAAAGAGTAGAAAGACGCACGGCAGAACTTAAAAAAGCTAACAAAAAACTGGAACAAGAAATAATTAAAAGAAAACAAGTAGAAGCAGAAATGCGCCGCCAGCACCAAGAACAGCAAATTATTTTTGATTCGGTGCCGGCGATGATTTGGTACAAAGATACGGACAGCCGCTTGTTGCGAATTAATCAAGCCGCCGCTGCATCGAGAGGTTTGCCCGCAAATCAACTAGAAGGCAAATCTTTTTATGAAATCTATCCAGACGAAGCAGAACAATATTATTTAGAAGATTTAGAAGTCATCAATTCTGGCGTTCCCAAATTGGGAAAAGTCCAACTGCTGCCAACTGCCACCGGTCACAAATGCTGGGTGCGGACAGATACAATACCTTACCGCGACGAATCAGGTCAAGTGGCTGGCGTTATCGTGTTTGCAGTAGATATTACAGATTTAATTAGAGTCGAAAGAGAACTGCGAGAAAATCGCGCTCGCCTTACTGAAAAAGTTGAGAAACGTACTGCTATGTATCGGCAGGCAATGGCCGCTCTGTATTCGGCAAATACGCAAATGCAACAGCTAATGAACAACAGCTATGCCGGGGAACACGGTAGCAGCACAGCAGCACAATTGCTCGAATGCGAAGCTTATTTTGAAGCAGTTGCCGTGGCTGATCGCGACACAATTTTGAGCGTCAGCAGGGATTTTGCCGAACTGTTCGGTTACGAACCTGCGGAAATGGTGGGAATGAGTTTGCTGGAACTGCTGTCGCCAAAATCTTACAAAATGGCACCACAAATGATTTCTGCACCCAGCAATACAGTCTGCGAAACGATTTTTCTCAGGCGGGACGGGACTGCTTTTCCTGCTGACGTGCGTAGCAAATTTGTAGTTTGCGAAGGTCGTTTGGTGCAGGTTAAAGCAGTGCGAAATCTCACGGAACGCAAATTAATGGCAGCAGAATTAGAACGATCGCGCTCTTTGTTGCACGCTACTATGGAAGCGACGGCAGACGGCATTCTGGCTGTTACTAATGCCGGAGAATTGATTAGTTTTAATGAAAAGTTAGTTCAAATGTGGGGGATTCATGAAGAAGTTAGAAACTCACTGGATAGAACGGTGCGGCTGACGTTTCTCACTAAGCAAGTTAAAGATCCGAGGGATTTTTTACAGAGAGTGAGAGAAATTTATAGCGATGCGGAGTCCGAAGGCTGCGATATTCTCGATTTTAAAGACGGCCGGACTTTTGAGCGATACACGCAGCCGATTCGAGTCGGACAAAATATTATTGGCAGGGTGTGGCGCTTCCGCGATATTACTTCTCGCGAAAAGGTGACGGCAATGTTGGGAGATTCTCAACGGCGCTTTCGGGCAATTTTTGATTCTTCTTTCCAATTTGTTAGCTTGCTAAAACCGGATGGCATTTTGCTGGAATCTAACCAAACTTCTCTAGATTTCGCGGGAATTAAGCTGCGGGATGTGGCAAATCGACCGTTTTGGCAGGGGCCTTGGTGGGGAGTTTCTCCGGAAGTTCGGGAACAGTTGCAAGAGGCGATTTCTCGATCGGCAAAAGGTGAATTTGTCCGCTATGAAGTGGAGGTTCAAGGGGTAAACCGCACGGCAACTATCGATTTTTCTCTCAAACCGGTGGCAGACGAAACTGGTAAAATTGTCTTGCTGCTACCGGAAGGTCGAGATATTACTGAAAGCAAGCAGGTGCAAGTGGCTCTGCGCCAGCAAGTTGAGCGGGAACGCCTGATCGCCGAAATTCAATCTCGCATCCGTTCTTCTCTGGATCTCAAAGATATTCTTAAGACTACAGTAGCGGAAGTGCGGGAGTTTTTGGCGACGGATCGGGTGATTATTTTCCGCTTCCGGCCAGATTGGAACGGGGATGTGGTGGTGGAGTCGGTGGGCGCAGGATGGATGCCGCTGATGGGGATGGCGATCGAGGATTGCTGTTTTGCTAATACTTATGTGGGACAGTATTTAAAGGGCAGAATTCGCGCTGTAGAAAACATTCAGGCTTCTAATTTTGCCGAGTGCCACGTCAATTTTTTGGCCGAGTGTCAGGTGAAGGCGAATTTGGTGGTGCCCATCGTGCAGCAGGGAATCGAACACCGTGACGGCAATCCTTCTTGTCAAGTGCCGAAGTTGTGGGGTTTGTTGATTGCCCACCACTGTTCGGCGCCCCGCGAGTGGCAGCCGTTTGATATGGATTTGCTGAGTGAGTTGGCTACTCAAGTGGCGATCGCGATCGAACAATCTTTACTTTACCAGCAGTTAGCTGCTGCTAACCAGCGGTTGGACGGGTTGGCGAATTTGGACAGTCTGACTCAGCTAGCTAACCGCCGTCGGTTTGACGAGGTGATTAATCGGGAATGGGAGCAGTCGAGCACTGCGGAACCGCTATCTTTGATCATGTGCGATATTGACTGTTTTAAACTTTATAACGACAATTACGGCCACCAAGCTGGGGATGCTTGTTTGCAACAAGTCGCGCGGGCGATCGGGGATGCTTGCGCCCACGCACCCGCAGAACGCCTTTATTTAGCTGCTAGGTACGGTGGCGAGGAATTTGGGGTAATTTTGCCAAATACGGATATCGCCGCTGCACAGGCTTTTGCTGAGGGAATCCGCAGGCGCGTCAAAGCTTTGGCAATTCCCCACCTCAAGTCTGTTGTCACCGATTGTGTGACTCTCAGCATGGGGGTGGCGACGATTGCTGAAGGTCAAAATTCGCCGAAGATGCTGATTGAAGCTGCTGATAAGGCGCTGTATCGGGCTAAGTCTGGCGGGCGCGATCGAGTTAACAGTTGACAGTAGTCAGTAGTCAGTTGGCAGTTGGCAGTTGGCAGTTGACAGTTGGCAGTTGACAGTTGGCAGTTGGCAGTTGGCAGTTGGCAGTTGAGGAATTACAAAAAAACGATCGCGCCAACCGGCATAAGGTTAGGGCGATCGCGGTACTATGAATCAGCATTTATATATCGGACTCGGCGCGGAATTTTTACGCATTTTCACGGATTTTGTTACAAAAATTTACTGAAGGTTGCGTACAAATATCTTGAAATCGCTTTTCTCTACCTGATATCTCTTTTTTTTTGAACCGCAGAGGGCGCAGAGGACACAGAGGAAGAGAAGGGAGAAAGAGTTCACAACTAATGACAACTGTCAACTGTCAACTGTCAACTGACTAACCTATTTAGCTAATAGTTTCTGAAACACCTCATACATATCTTTAGCCAACTGTTTGGGATTCCACAAAGGCGCAAGATTTTCAGACTGCTTAGACTTAATTAAATGCTCTTTCACCGCATTTCTCAAACCAGCATCGCGCCCAAACTTAACTCCCCACTGCGTGTATTCTTCCCAACTCCAAGCTGCACCCACATCGAGATTTGCACTTTTGAGAAAAGCATAACCCATTCGTGAAAGATATTGGTCGCCGGATCTCGTTACTACTGGCAAATTCGCCCACAAAGCCTCTAAATTGTGAGTCCCGCCGTTGTAAGGATAGGAATCTAACAACACGTCGGCTACATAATAAATAGCGCGATGTTCTTCTTCACTTCGGGTTTGGCCGATAAACTTAATCCGTTCAAAATCTACTCCCTGAATATCGCATTCTTCGCGGTATGTGCTATGAATTATATCCGGATCGCCTTGACCTTTGCGAATCAACATACTATCTGGTACTTGCTTAAGTATTCTAACTTGAGCTTGCACCATTTCAGGATTAGTTTTTCTGCCCGGAGCGACACAGAGATAAGCCATTTGATCCAAGCCAATCCCGAGGGCATTTCTAATCGCCTCTCGATTCACAGGAATGCTTTGCAGTTCGCCAATTGCTACCGAACAATTAGGCAATCTCACTAACTGTTCTAAGTAATTTTTGTCAACACCTGGGGGATGAGTGTGTTCGTCGCACAGAAAGTAGTGATTCTCCGAAATGTATGGCGCGTCGAACCCCAGCCAAGAAACGCAAATCCCCGCCGGATATTGGTACAAAACTTCGACATTTGTCGGTACTGTCATCGAGTCTAAGTCTATTAATACATCCAAATCGTCTTGGACTACTTCGGCGAAGATTTCGCCACCGTCAGCAAAACCGTTGGGATATTTTTTCGGCCAGTAAAACTTGCCGGCCATTTCTTCAAACCGCTGTGTAACTTCGTCTCGGTTGAGTTTACCTGTCACGTAAAGATGAACGTGGGGAGTGATGCGACTTAATTCGCGGATTAAGGCTTCGCTGCACCAGCCTACGGAGTGGCGGCGGAAGTGTTTGGAAAGGAAGCCGATTTTTAATGGCTGTTGTTTGGTTAAATAATTTGCGGATTTGATTCTGTTGGCTTGCTGTCGCTGCGGGACGGCTTTTTGGTAGTATTCTTTGGCAATTAGTCGGTAGAAACTGGCATTTTTTTCGCGGTTGTCTCGGAGGTGGGAAACTGCAAACAGGAAGATTTCGTAAAGCAGTTTGAGTTCGATGACGCTAAAGGTTTCGACTTTTTCGTAGCAGAGTTGTTCGATTTCTTCGAGTTTCTCAATTGCCTGTTTGCTGACTCCTGATTGGAGGTAGGAAAAGACGTAGGCTGTGGCTGACATGACTGGGGCATTTTCACCGCAGAATTCGCAGTATTTGTCGGCGACGCTGCGGGCTCTGGCTAGGTTGGTGGAGTGGCTTAGCAAGTCGCACAGTTGTTGGTGGGCTTCGCTGTATTTGGGGTTGCATTCGATCGCCTTTTCAAAATATGCGATCGCCTCCAACGGCTTATCTTGCTTCTGAATGTGTCCCATCCGGCAGTAAACCTCTGCCCAATCCGGTTTTAAGGCCAAAGCTTGCTGATAGCTGGCTAAAGCTTCTTCCAGCAGGCCCTGCATGGACAAACAACTGCCGATGTTAGCGTGAACTTCCGGCCAATCGGGCTTGATTTTCAGAGTATTTTGATAATTAGCAATCGCTGCTTCGTAGTTGTATTGCTGCATGAAAGAATTGGCTAAATTGAAGTGCAGCACTTCTAATTCGGGTTTTAAAGCAACAGCTTGCTGGTATGCGACGATGGCAGCATCGAGATTTCCTTGCTGCGATCGCGCGCTGGCGATGTTACCATAGGCCTCTGCCCAATCCGGTTTAATGGCGATCGCCTTTTGGTAGCTTTCGATGGCTTCGTCGCGCTTACCTTGACTAAACAGTCGGTTTCCTAAGTTGAAGTGGAAGTCGGCGCCGACAAGCTGCGGGTTGAGTTCGGATGTTCTCTGAAAACAGGCGATCGCAGCGTCGATGTTGCCATGTTTGTGATATACTTTGCCTAAATTCCAGTGAGCGCCCGCTAAATCTGGACTCAGGGCGATCGCTTGTTGGTAATGGGCGATCGCCTCTTCCAAACGACCCATTTTGAAATACATACTGCCGATGTTGGCGCGCACTTCCGCAAAATTTGGCTGCAATTCTAAGGCTTGAGAATACGATCGAATCGCAGCTTCCATTTTACCAACCGCTTGCAAAGCATTGCCTAAAGTTACATAAGCATGGGTATAATCAGGTCTAATTTTGATAGCTTGGTGGCACGCTGCGATCGCCTCTTGAATTTTCCCTTTAACTAAAAAGTTTTCTGCCAGTTTTTTGTACTGTTCTACTTCTTGAAAATTAGCAACTTGTGTGATATCTGGAACATTCAGCGAGGTAACTTGTTCGGAAACTTCAGCAGGGTTGGTAAACGGAGTATTTAAATTTTCAGGATTAGGTGCTGGTGGCAAATTGATACTCGAAGGCTGCAATCCATAGCCTTCATCTTTGTTGACAGATACTGGTTGTTGCTCGTCAGATTCTGTTTCTAATGCGAGAAATTTGCTATCGGTAGTTTCTTGCTGTTTTTGTGCGGTTAAACTGGATAAAATTTCCGCAGCGCTGGCATTTTCCGGTTGCAGTTGCAGCACTTTTTGACAGCAAGCAATAGCCGCATCTAACTTTCCTTGCTGCTGCAAAACGCTGGCTAGCATCAAATTCACCGAGCACAAACCGGGATTAATAGCAAGAGCTTGTTGGTAAGCCTTTGCCGCCTGTCCCAATTGCCCTAACTTGTAATACATACTGCCAAGATTCGCGCTGGCTTCTGCTAAATCCGGCTGAAGTTTTAAAGCTTGCAAATAAGCTTGAATTGCCATTTCTAGCTGGTTTTGGCCGTGCAGGGCATTGCCCGCTGTCAGGTACGCGGGAGCAAAATTCGGTTGAAATTTGATGGCGAGGTTGCATTGGGCGATCGCGCGATCGAATTCTCCTTGCAAAACATAAACTTCCGCCAACTTTTTATGAACTTCCGCATCTTTGGGATTGCACTCTAAAGCTTTCTGATAACTCTCGATGGCGCCACCGAGATCTCCTCTATCTTTCAGGCGATTTCCCTTGACAAAATATGTTTGAGCTGATTCTAAATCCACCAAAAACTCTTGGATCATTTGCTCTGCCACTCTTACAGGTTTTACACTAATACTATTCAGCCATTCTACCCACTCTCGGGCTCGCACAGACCAAGTAGACCCTCGATTGATATATTCTACCTGCTGTCTCAGATGAGTTTCAGCAATTGCACCGCCCGTACCCGTAAACTCTTTTAAAACTTCGACTGTCGCATCTAAAAACCGCCTTGTATATCCCTCCCAATCCGGTGTACCTGCACGCTTCCAATCAGTTACCGATGCCAAATTTTCCACCCCTGACATAGAAACTAGACGCGCAAATCCAGCCGTTGTTTCCGGCAAAGCTGCCAATTCACTCGTCACAATGCGGCAACCGCTAGCCATCGCCTCCATCACCGCAATCGATGACGTTTCTAAATAGCTATTCGGGTAAGCTAAAACCGCGACTGAACGCAGTTGCCGGACAAGTTCGGGTTGCGGTACAGAACCGACATACTCGACACCTTCTATTTCCTGACACTCTTCGTAAAGTTGATCGAAACAAAGCTGATTATCATTGTCGTCTATTTGGTGTACTTTCATGCTAGAAAATACTTTTAATCTGGTTCCGGGGACAGCTTGACGAATTTCGGGAAAAACATTTAATAAAATATCCAGTCCGCGAAATGGAGTGCTAGTGTAAGCTAGAATGGGCGGTCGAGATTTTTGAGATTGGATCGAAATATTATCGGCAAAAATGTTAGCAAAACAAGGTGCAATCGCATTTCTGAAAACATAACTGCGCTTGGAGTCAATCCCAAAACGAGTGTGAAATTGCTGGCGCTGCCACTCGCTGACAAAAACCAAAGCATCACAAGCATTAATTTCTAGCTCATTCTTGAAATCCTTAAGAAAAACAAAGCCTGGTTCGTTATGAATCCACAAAATCAATTTAGTGTGCGCGCCCAAAAAAGGCTTAATTTCCAGTGCCTTACCAACTATATTGACTACAACCAAAAAATCGAGCGATCGCAATAATTCCAAATTAGCACTGTCCGCCACCCGCAGCCTGCAATCAACCCCGCGCCACATCCCCGGTTCCGAAGTATTGTTGAGTAGAAATACCTCATTTCCCAGGGCTGCCAACGCCTCAGCTAAATAACAAATAGCCGACTGAGTGCCGCCCAAAGGTTCGCGGTAAGGAGTTTCAATGTTGTAATCCCAAGTGTAGGTATCGAGAAATCCGATTTTCATTATGGCAATTATCCGCCGATTTGTGAACTAGATTTTTTAACCACAGAGGGCGCAGAGGGCGCAGAGAAGAAAGAGAGAATTTCCCACTTGAAACAATTTGCGAGTGCCGTCTCTTCTGCTTTTTCCTCTCTGCGTTCTCTGCGCTCTCTGCGGTTAAATAAATCCATAATAAATGGTATAATCTTAAAGCTATTGAGGATTACCGAACATGACCACAGAACAAGACCCCGTAAAATTGATGAAACAGCAAGTTGGCTTTGCTGCTGCCGATCGCGTAAAATCTGGTATGATTGTCGGACTCGGCACGGGGTCAACTACAGCTTATACTATTCAAGCATTGGGCGATCGCATAAAATCAGGCGAACTCAAAGATATCAAAGGAGTTCCCACATCCTTTCAATCAGAAGTATTAGCCAAACAGTACGGAGTACCGCTGACAACCCTCGACGAAATTGACAGAATTGACGTAGCCATTGACGGCGCTGACGAAGTAGATCCGCACCTCAACTTAATTAAAGGTGGTGGCGCCGCCCACACCCGCGAAAAAGTAGTCGATTGTCTCGCTGCTCAGTTTATTGTAGTAGTTGACAGTTCCAAAATGGTAGATAAATTGGGTTCGACTTTTCGCGTCCCCATCGAAGTTATACCGATGGCAATTACCCCCGTTACTCGCGCCATTGAAAAATTGGGCGGCAAACCAGAACTCCGCATGGGAATCAGAAAAGCAGGCCCGGTAATTACCGACCAAGGTAATATGGTAATCGACGTTCAATTTGATAACCTTGACAATCCTGCGGAATTAGAAAAAACTTTGAATAACATTCCAGGCGTGTTAGAAAATGGCTTGTTTGTCAATTGTACAGATTTGGTTTTGGTTGGCGAAATTAAGGACGGCAAACCTGTAGTGCGGGAAATTTCTAAATAGTTATAGTAGGGTGAATCAGGAAGGAAAAGTTTAGCAGTCTACTCAAGAATATTCAGCCTGAAGCACCCTACGGTTAATTAGCTACTCAAGCTTTTTATATCATGTCCGATCGATTAACCGCATTAAAATTCGTTCGTAGTGCGGACTTAAGTCCGTACTACAAACCGTTTTTGTTATGGCAATCAAGAGGACATGATATTACCAATTCCCAATTCCCAATTCCCAATTCCCAATTCCCAATTCCCAATTCCCAATTCCCAATTCCCAATTCCCAATTCCCAATTCCCAATTCCCACCTCACTCACTTCAAAATTGCTATAATAGTATAAATTCGTATCTCTATTTTGATCGTGCAATATCGCAGATTCGGCCGCACAGAATTATCCATGCCCGTCTTTTCCTGCGGCGGCATGAGATATCACCACAAATGGCAAGATGTGCCAGCAAATGAAATTCCACCAGACAATCAACAAAATCTAGAATCGACAATTCGCTACTCAATAGAATGCGGTATCAATCACATAGAAACTGCTCGCGGTTACGGCACTTCTGAGATGCAGTTGGGGTGGATTTTGCCGCAGTTCCCTCGCGAAAAGTTGATAGTACAAACAAAAGTTTGTCCTCAAGCCAACTCCGAGGCATTTCGCGAAGAATTTGATAAATCCTTAGCTTATTTACAGCTAGAATACGTCGATTTATTTTCCATACACGGCATTAATACCTGGGAATTTCTAGAGGATTCTATGCGCCCGGGCGGCTGCTTGGATGTGGCAAAAAAATTGCAAGCAGAAGGCAAAGTTCGGTTTATTGGTTTTTCAACTCACGGCCCTACGGATGTGATTGTCAAAACTATTGAAACCAATCAATTCGATTATCTTAACTTGCACTGGTACTACATCAATCAAAATAATTGGCCCGCAATTGAAGCAGCCAAACGTCACGACATGGGCGTTTTTATTATCAGTCCTTCCGACAAAGGCGGTCAACTTTACAACCCGCCGCAAAAGTTGGTAGATTTGTGCTATCCACTGAGTCCGATGGTGTTTAATGATTTGTTTTGTTTGTCACACCCGCAAGTACACACTTTGAGTTTGGGTGCAGCAAAACCTGAAGATTTTAACGAGCATCTAAAAGCTGTAGAATTGTTAGATAAAGCTGATGAAATTTTGCCGCCGATATTAGCAAGGCTGGAAAATGCAGCAATTGATAAATTAGGAGAAGATTGGTTTAAGACTTGGGACTTCGGTTTGCCAACTATCGAAAATACTCCCGGAGAGGTTAACATTCGAGTGATTTTGTGGCTGTGGAATTTGGCGAATGCTTACGATGCGATCGACTATTGCAAGATGCGCTACAACCTTTTGGGTAACGCCAGCCACTGGTTTCCGGGCAAAAAAGCCGATCGCCTCGACGAATTAGACTTGCGCCGCTGTCTCGCCCACAGCCCCCACGCTGCGAAAATTCCTAGTATATTGCAAGCAGCCGATCGACTTTTTGGAGGCGAAGCCGTGCAACGCTTATCCCAAGAATAATATAAAAAACCCGGTTTCGAGACAGAAACCGGGTTTGTGAGCCGGAACACGTGAGACTTATGCACGCGTACCTCATTAGCCTATACTTGAGTTGTTCTTACCAACATCACCCATCCTTCTCATCCATTCGGGCGATAAGTCAGTAGTCATTAGTCATTAGTCATTAGTCAGCTCGCGAAGCCGAAGGGTAGTGATTAGTCATTGGGTGCATCTATCCGTAGGGGCGAAGCATGACCGCAGTCAATATGAGATGATAACTAATAACTTATATGCGGTCATGCTTCGCCCTCTTCCTTGCGCCAGATGCACCCTTAGTCATTAGGAAAGAAGAAGATATACACAGCAAGCTTGAGCGCGAGTTGTATTTTAAGTTTAATTAGGTATATTTACGATTTTATAATTTTTTTCCCAACTTCCTCCCCTTTTGCTTTAATCTGAGATAAAACAGTTAATAATTCACTTAGGGATCTTTTATGACACTCCAACGCCGAGATTTCTTGTATTTGCTAACAGCCACCGTCGGAGCTATTACCGCAGGTGCTTGCCAAGCGTCAGGCAATAGTGTAGCGCAAGCAAGTCCATCCCCAGAAAGCCCAAAAATAGCCCAAACTCCCGGGCCTTTTACACTACCGCCTCTGCCTTACGAATACAACGCTTTAGAACCGCACATCGATGCGCGGACAATGCAATTTCACCACGACAAACACCACGCAGCTTACGTTAAAAACCTCAACGATGCTGTCAATAAATACCCGAATCTTAAAAACGTGAGTGTTGAAAATATGCTCAAAGATTTGAGCAAAGTGCCGGAAGATATTCGCACAACTGTACGCAATAATGGCGGCGGACACCTCAATCACAGTATGTTTTGGGAAATCATGAGTCCCAAAGGCGGCGGCGAACCCACAGGAGCAATTGCCACAGCAATTAAGCAAAATTTCGGCAGTGTTGAGGATTTTAAAGCCAAATTCAACGAGGCTGGTACTAAGCGTTTTGGCAGCGGTTGGGTGTGGCTAGTTCGCAATAAAGCTGGTAAACTTGAGATTACAACTACTGGCAATCAAGACAGTCCTTTCAGTGATGGCAACTATCCCATTATGGGCAATGATGTTTGGGAACACGCTTATTATCTCAAATACCAAAACCTGCGTGCAGACTACTTAAAAGCGTGGTGGAACGTGGTTAATTGGGCGGAAATTAACAAACGCTACGAAAAGGCGATCGGTTAGTTTAACAAAGATACAGTGGCGGTTGTTTCAACCGCTATTGTATCTAAAATGGCTTCCGCTAGCGAATCGGGCGATCGAGCTTCTGTACAGTTTTCCGCAAATAAAGGCAGTGGCGCGCGCCCTGACTCGCAGGCGTGGTGAATGATTCGACTGACTCAAGCGTACCGCCCAAACGCTCGATCGCACTTTGCAACTCTTCCTCTTCCTCTACCGTCCAATTTCCCCGGTAAAGTACCGCCAAACCGCCGTTTTTCAGGAAAGGTAGCGCGTATTTAGCGCACAGAGAAGCTGCTCCAACTGCCCTCAGAAATGCGATATCGTAAGCTTGTCTGTGCTGCGGTTGTCGGGCAATTTCATCGGATCTGCCCAGCAAAGTCGTAGCATTTTTGATCCCTAAAGACGGCAAAACCGTGTCCAAGAAAGTAATTTTCTTGCGAGTAGAATCCAGGAGAGTGACTGATAAATGTGGAAGGGCGATCGCGATCGGCAAACCAGGAAAACCCGCACCAGTCCCGATATCGATCGCTTTGAGCGGGGACTCAACGGGAAAATCGTTATTTTCCGGCGAATTGTGATTAACCGGCAGCAGTCTCGCAATTCCCCGCAGAGAATCCCACAAATGTTTTTCCCAAAACTCGATCGGCTCAATAATTCGAGTTAAATTCAAGGAACGATTGCCTTCAACAATTAACTCATAAAGCCGCTGAAATTGTTGCTGCTGCGACTCATCCGGCTCCCAATTCAGCGTTTTTTGCCACAATTCATTCATTTGGGGTAACATCATAATTTCTGTCTGGTTCATCTTCTAATAACCATCGAAAGAACTAATGACAAAGTTTGCGACTTCTTAACCTCGCACAACTGTCAACTGTCAACTGTCAACTGCCTACTGACTCACACAACTTGCTTCCTTAGCCTCTAACTTCGCGCGATCGACCTCCTGCAAATCCCCGTGATCTAACGTCCAAAACTTATCAGCAACGCTCAACAAATCGCTAGCATCGTGAGTAACAATCAACAAAGTCCAGTGATTTTTCAACTTACCCAACAAGCTTACCAACTGTCGGCGCATCGACCAATCCAAACCCGCCGTCGGTTCGTCCAAAAGTAGCAAATGCGGCTGGCGAATTAGCTGCACCGCCAGGGCCACCCGGCGCTGTTGTCCGCCACTTAAAGCGTGGGGAGAAGCGCGCAGCGGCAAATGTGCCAACCCAACTTCTTTCATCGCTGAGTGAATTTGTTCTTGTCCCAATTCGGGATGTCCCAGTCGCAATTCTTCTAAAATTGTCCCCCCACAAAAATGTCTTTCAGGAAACTGGAACACTAAACCTCCTAACTGTTGCAAGTGTTCCGGTGTTAATTCTTGTTCGCGCCAGCGGATGTCGCCGCTAGTTTTTTCTGCTAAACCTGCTAATATTTCTAAGAGCGTACTTTTGCCGGAACCGCTACGGCCGACAATCAGCCCCATTTGTTGCGATGGCAGTTCTAAGTTGATATTTTTTAGAATAGCATTGGGACAGGCTGTAGGATGATAGACTAAGTTTTTTAGATAAAGCATTAACGTAATTGGGAATTGGGAATTGGGAATGGGGAATTGGGAATTGGGAATTGGGAATCGTGTATACCTCAGATCCTGGTTGTGCTATTAATAGTTAAGGTTGTTTTTGGCTGGTGCCGATCGCCCAAATTTATTTTACATAAATCTTTACAAAATTTTCGGTTTTTTTCAGCCTTGGCGTTTGATGTTTGACCTTTTTTATGGTATATTTTAACAATGATAATCTGTGCGATAGTATATATGATAATACACGCTCCCATTATTAAAATATACCGCAAGAGCCACAAAAAATCAAGCAAATTTAACTCTTTTTTGCTAGCGGCCCGATAGTCTGAGAACGTAACTCTCTTGTTTCTAGTTTACAGTATATTTCATTGACAAAATTGACTATGACGAAAAACCCTTTAGTATCGCCCTTCAAGCAAATGTTAAGTTCTAAACAGACAGTGCGGGCGATCGCCTGTGGAAGTGCGATCGCCCTGGGCATCTGCATAAACTCCGCAGTAGCAGGCGATCCCTTCCGCACGAGCAACCAGCAGGCGATCGGGCCCAACACCGAAACAGCCTTCAAAACAATGTTTCAGCAAGGAAACTACAAACAAGCAAAAGCCCAAGTTCAACAAGCACTATCAGCAGAACCAAACGAACCCCTAGCCTATGCAATGGCAGCCTCATTATCCTACATCGAGCAAGACTTAAACTCGATGAATACCTACGCTCAAAAAACCCGCGAAGTCGGCGAGAAATTGACCAAAACTAACCCCTTGCGCGGCAACATTTACACAGCAGCAGGTCACTTTCTAGAAGGAGCAAATGCCATAGCCAAAGAAGGAACAGCCAAAGGCGCGCCCCAAGCACTCAACAAACTGCGAGTAGTATTTCAATACCTAGATGCAGCAGAAAAAATAGCGCCGAACGACCCAGAACTCAACCTGCTCAAAGGCTACATGGACTTAATGTTAGCCTCAAACCTACCCTTTTCCAACCCCAGCGACGCCATTAAACGACTGGAAGAAAAAGCCTCGCCCCGCTACTTAGCCTATCGCGGCATGGCCGTAGGCTATCGAGACTTAAAAAAATACGATCGCGCTTTAGAATTTGCCAACAAATCTCTAGCAGAAACACCCACCAACCCCGAAATCCTTTATCTCAAAGCACAAGTCTTATCTGCTCAAGCCAAGACTCAATCCAACAACAAAACCATACTTGAGGAAGCCCGAAAAAACTTCGACGCCGCCTTAGCAAAACCAGATCAACTACCGCGCAGCTTAGTAGCCGAAATCTTCTTTCAGCAGTGCAAAACCCGCAACCGTCTCGACAGCAAATCTCGCGATTGTGACCCGATGCGCGATAAAATTAGAGATGCAGATGGAGTCTGGGGGCCGACGGCTTTACCACCACTCTAAACAGTTGACAGTTGACAGTTGACAGTTGACAGTACCATCTTGGCGGTTGTTATTAACAAGAGTAAAACTTGATGAAAGTAGAGTTTCGCGAATTTAATCCCTTTGACCTCTGGATTTGGCTAAAATTCAGCAACGTGCCTTCAAACGGCGAAAAACAGTATGTAGAAGAAGTGTTTGATTCTTGGTTCTTTTTGGGAAAACTGGGAGGATTTAATGCTGAAAATTTGCAAGTTCAAGATGAAGGCTTAGACATCAGCGATATGAATTACGATGTTAATCTAGCCGACCAAAGCATGATGGCTTTGATGCACAATATGGGAGAAATGGAGTATGAAGGTTCTTGGGCTCGCTGCTGGTTTGATTTGGGGACTAGCGATGCTATCGGCATCGATGTTTTAATTAATGTTTTCCAGCAACTCAGCAAAGAATTTGTGACGATTGAAGAACTAATTATCGGCGGTGAAAATATAGACTGGCCCGTTGAAAATACGAGGAAGAGAGAGGGTTTTGAGCCGGACAATTAACCGTTAGCACGACACGGATGATACGGATAATGACTAGAAATCTCTCATGATTCTTGTGGAACAGGCAGGATGCCTGTTCAAAACTGGCTTTTTATGAGATGTCTAATGATTGATGACTCATGACTGAATGGCTATAGCACTTCTCAAAAAGGTGAGGTATGACTGACAGCTTATATAACCGCTAAACAAAGAGGGCCCAAGCCCAACAACATACCTCATCTTTCTGAGAACCGCTATATATTATGCAAGGTAAAATTCGTGTAATTGTTTTAGGATTAATTCGATCGGGCGTTAGCGAAGCCCTCGAAGAGGATCGCATTTTCGTTTCCCAATTCAAAGATCCGGTAAAACAAGACACATTGTATCGAGCTCTGGGTGGAGGCGTAGAATTCGGAGAACACAGCCTCGACGCTTTGCAAAGAGAATTTAAAGAAGAAATTAAAGCCGAGTTAACAAATATCAGATATTTAGCTTGTTTGGAAAACTTCTTTATTTTTAATGGTCAAGCTGGACACGAATTAATACAACTCTATCAGTGCGATTTTGTTGACTCCAAATTCTATGAATTAGCAAGTTTAGATTTTGTAGACGGTAACTTGAAATGTACCGCATTTTGGATGCCTGTTCACCGATTTCGTTCGGGAGAATTGCACCTAGTTCCAGAAAGCTTTCTCCACTATTGCCAAGACTGATAACTATAGCCTTTATCAAAAAGATGAGGTATTCATGGGGATAGGGCATAGGCCTCCGTGGGCATAGGGGATAGGGCATACCTCAATACGGTTTACTTAAAGCTTTTTTAGGAATTTCATCTGACGATTTTCTAGGCAATACAGGCATTTTTTGCAAGTCAGATTCTTCTTAAGTCAACCGTATTGGGGCATACCTCACTTTTTTGAGAACCGCTCTAAAGCGCTCCAAATCCCAACAAGCAAATACATTAGAAGCAATTTTTACTCAAAATATGTGCAGTAGAGGCGGGTTTTCTCCCAAATACTTTGCCACAATTCACAAATATAGATAAACCCGCCCCTTTATTTTTGTCCGCGTTACCAGAAATAATTGGTTGAAAGCCTCTGGGTTTGGCGTAGAAATTAAAAGAAGACGATTCATTACTCCAATCCTCTTCCTTCCAGGAGGTAGAGATTGCTGTCAACTGTCAACTGTCAACTGTCAACTGTCAACTGAATGAACTTTCTCTACCTTACTCTGGGAAGCGTACCCAAAACCTGATACAGCAAAGAGTTAATGAAAGCGAGGGCTAGAGCACCAAGCAAAGCACTCCAAATTCCCCACCGCAATCTAAATCCTTCGACTAGCCAAGCCGCCAAGCCAAAGATAGCAGCGTTGATAACAATCATAAACAAACCAACAGTTACCAATAAAGCTGGAAAGCCCAAAACTACAAAAACTGGTCGCACTAAAGCATTCAGCAATCCAAAAACTGCCGCCGAAACCATCGCTTTGCCAAAACTGTCAATATCCACGCCTATGGGTAACTTGGAAATAATAAAAAAGCTCACAGATGTTACCAACCAAGCAATTACCAGCGAAACGATATCTATGTGCACGTGCTTATCTCCTTAAAAGACTAAACATTAAATCGGAACAACAGCACATCCCCCTCTTGTACAACATACTCTTTTCCTTCACTGCGAACTAAGCCTTTTTCCTTAGCTGCATTCATCGCACCGGTAGCCACCAAATCTTCATAAGCTACAGTTTCGGCCCGGATGAAACCCCGCTCAAAATCAGAGTGAATTACCCCCGCAGCTTGTGGCGCTAACATTCCTGCGATAATCGTCCAAGCGCGAGTTTCCTTCGGCCCGCTAGTGAAATAAGTCCGCAAACCCAATAATTCGTAAGTAGCTCGAATCAAAGATTTTAAGCCACCTTCTGTTACCCCCAGAGATTCGAGGAAATCAGCTCGTTCTTCCTCTGGTAGTTCTACCAATTCTGACTCAACTTGCGCCGAAACTATGACAACCTTAGCATTTTCTGCTTCTGCTATTTCCCGGACTTGTTCGACATAGCTATTTCCGGTTCCCAATTCGTCTTCAGACACGTTCGCTGCATAGATGATCGGCTTGTTTGTTAACAATTCTAAACCTTTAACTAATTCTGCTTCTTCGTCAGTTAAACTGGTCTGGCGTACTGGTTTTTCTGCATTCAAAACCACGACCAATTTTTCAAGGACGTTTACTTCTGCTTGAGCTTCCTTGTTGTTGCGGGCTTGTTTGCGAGTGCGATCGAGTCGGCGTTCAATTTGAGCTAAATCTGCTAAAATTAATTCGAGATTGATAATGTCAATATCTCGCTGGGGATCGACAGAACCGGAAACGTGAATGATATCATCATTGTCAAAACAGCGGACAACATGGACGATCGCATCTACAGCCCGAATGTGAGACAAAAACTGATTTCCCAGCCCTTCGCCCTGACTCGCACCCTTCACCAAACCTGCAATATCGACAAACTCCATCCGCGTGGGCACAGTTTGCACAGAATTGGAAATATTGCTCAGCACCTTCAACCGTTCGTCGGGTACTGCCACGATACCGGTATTTGGCTCGATCGTACAAAAAGGAAAATTAGCAGCAGTCGCCTTGGCATTAGCCACCAAAGCATTAAACAGAGTAGATTTGCCAACATTAGGCAGTCCGACAATTCCGGCGGTAAGCATAGCTATTTAGAAACATATCACTGTTTCAAAATATCATAAGTATCCGCAATATATTGGACAAGCCACCCCAAATCTCAAGCCTGTGTTCGGCTAAATATCTAACTTGAGGTAGATGGCTGAACGGTTCACAAGTGGTTTCCCAAAAAAGCGATCGCCCGAAACCTCTCCCTGTCCCTTATTTATCAACAAATTGGGTCCTTGGCAAGAAACTCGGTTTGGGCGATCGACCTTACAAATTCTGTTAAACTTCACTTTCAACTAAAACATCATTTAAACAGGTTCGGGGATTGTCTGAGGAATCGGCGAGGGTACAGTCTGGGGAATCGGAGAGGGTACTGTTTCCGGCACCGGTTCGGGAATTGGCTGCGGAATTGGCGCAGGTACGGGCTCCGGTACAGGGCTGGGAATCGGTGGCGATGAAGGAATCTCTGGTAGCCCCGGTTCAGTAGCGGGAATTTGCGGGCCTGGAAGCGGATCGGGAGTGGGATAAATCATGTTAGTGTTTAGCTCAGCTAATAGAGATGTTAAAAAAACAATTGGTCACCAATTCCAGCTATCTTTTAAAACAAAAACAACTGATTTGTGGTATTGGTTAATTAGAGTTAACAGACTTGAAAAATACCTTAAATTTATCTGCGTCTATTTGCGTCTATCTGCCTTCATCTGCGGTTGAACTCGCAATCAAATATTTATGAACGAGTCTATATATATTAAAAAAAAAACAGCGCCTAACACATCTATCTAAATAACCATAATTCACTGTTACGTCCGCCTAAAATTATGCCTTGAGTATTAGGGAAGATCCAGTGAGTCATCCCCAATCTCAAATCTCAAATCTAAAATTTAAAATGGTATAAGTGTGTCACCAGCAAACTCTCAACAACAAACACCCCTATTAGATGCGCTGCGCGATCGCACAAACCACCATCACAGCCCATTCTACGCCCCCGGACACAAACGCGGACAAGGCATTTCAGGGCCGTTAGTTGACTTATTCGGTGCCGCAGTATTTCGCTCAGATTTGCCCGAATTGCCAGAATTAGACAATCTCTTCAACCCAGAGGGCGTAATTGCCGAAGCTCAAAATTTAGCGGCTTCGGCTTTTGGCGCCGAACATACTCGGTTTTTAGCAAACGGTTCGACTTGCGGAATCATGGCGGCAATTGTCGCGACTTGCGGGCCGGGAGATAAAATTATCTTGCCTCGAAACATCCATCAATCGGCAATTTCTGGTTTGATTTTATCCGGTGCAATTCCCATTTTTGTCAATCCCGAATACAACCCGGATTGGGATATTGCCAACAGCATCACCCCAGAAGCAGCAGCAGCAGCCCTAAAACAACATCCCGACGCAAAAGCAGTAATGGTCGTCTACCCTACTTATCACGGCGTTTGTGGAGATTTGCGGGCGATCGCCAAAATTACCCATCAATACAACATCCCGTTATTAGTAGACGAAGCCCACGGCGCCCACTTTAACTTTCATCCAGACTTACCAGAACCAGCCCTATCCGCCGGGGCAGATTTAACAGTACAATCAATCCACAAAACCCTCGGTGCAATGACTCAAGCATCGATGTTGCACGTCAAGGGCGATCGCATAGATATTAAAAAATTAAATAGGGCATTGCAGCTTGTACAATCCACCAGTCCCAGCTACTTATTATTAGCATCATTAGACGCCGCCCGCCAACAAATCGCACTCCACGGGAAGGAGTTAATGATGCAAACTTTAGATTTAGCTGCAAAAGCGCGATCGCACATTAGTCAAATTCCCGGCTTATCAGTTTTAGAACCGTTAAATACGCCCGGTTTTGTCGCACTAGACAGAACCAGGCTAACAGTAAAAGTATCCGATTTAGGAATAACAGGATTTGCGGCTGATGAAATTCTCCACTCGCAACTCGCAGTCACCGCAGAATTACCAATGCCGCAGCATTTAACATTTATTATCAGCTTGGGAAATACAGCATCAGATATTGACAATCTGGTTAAAGGTTTCCAGAATTTAACTCACAATTTAGGAGGCGGGCACGGGGACGACGCCGGTACAACCGGGGGCGGGCAAGATGCCCACCCCACAAGAAAATTCACTCTTTGTGGAACAGGCATCTTGCCTGTTCTTGAGAATGGTGCAAGATCTCTGTTAGGATTTCCCACTCCCTCTCTCTGCCCCCGCGAGGCCTTTTTTTCCCCGGCGGAAACCGTAGGAATAGACCAAGCAGTCGATCGACTCAGTGCCGAACTCATCTGTCCCTACCCGCCAGGAATACCAGTTTTGATGCCCGGTGAAATCATTACCTCACAAGCCCTTGACTACCTGCAACACATCCTTGCAGCCGGCGGCAAAATCACAGGTTGCAGCGATCCCCGCCTCCAAACTCTCAGGGTTGTGCGAAAGTAAATATTAAGACTTGGGGATAGTGGGAAATGAGGGATAGTAGGAAATGGGAAAAATCTTCCCTCTTCCCTTTTCCCTCTTCCTTCTTCCTTCTTCCTTCTTCCTTCCATTAAAAATACAACTATGCTTTGGCCCTACGTCACTCCTGGTATCCCAGACGATTTATTTGAACGTTTACCGGGAATTCCCATGAGTAAGCGAGAAGTCCGACTGCTGTTACTCTCCCACCTGCGGCTGCAAGCAGATTCAGTGGTGTGGGACATCGGTGCAGGTACTGGTACCATCGCCGTAGAAACAGGTTTGCTGTGTCCCAAAGGTCGCATTATCGCCATCGAAAGGGATGAAGAAGTAGCAAGCTTGATTCGCCGAAATTGCGATCGATTCGAGATCAAAAACGTAGAAGTCATTGAAGGTAGCGCCCCTGAATGCCTCGAAAATCTCCCCGAACACCCCCACCGAGTCTGCATCGAAGGAGGGCGCCCGATTAAAATGATTCTCAAGGAAGTCTGGCGACACTTGCGCCCACAGGGTCGAGTTGTCGCCACAGCCTCGAATTTAGAGAATCTTTACGCCCTTTCCGAAAGCTTCGCCGAGTTGCAAGTCCGCAACATCGAGGTAGTCCAGTCCGCCGTCAACCGCTTGGAGACTCGGGGCTTGAGTCAAACCTTTGCCGCCGTCAATCCCATCTTTATTCTCAGCGGTGAAAAGTTGGATTAGTCGTTAGTCATTAGTCATCAGTCATTAGTCCTTAGACGGAAATATTCCCACACCACATCAAAGATGGTGATGTGGGCCCGGAGGCTGTATCACTGAGAATCAAACATTAAATGCAATTCTTAACCTTTTTTACGTTAGCTTAACGTTCATAATACTTATAATAAGGCCGACCTTAGCTGGAGCGATCGCCTGAGTTGAAATTTTGGATCGCCGGTTGAGGATGGGGGACGAACCTGTGCCTTAACCATCCTTGTATCCTTGTATCCTTGTATCCTTGCATCCCAAATCGACCGAGCCCGCCCAAAAAACAAAATTTTAGACCATAGTTCCAACCCCCAGATTCATCTGTGGACTAAATCTAAAATCTAAAATCTAAAATCTAAAATCTAAAATCGACTGACCTGCCGTCTCCTGTGAGAAATTCATTTTATGCCTTGGTCTCGTATCCTGAGTGGAATAGTTGCGATCGTCCTTGCTTTGGGAATGATTATTATGGGGGGATGGTACTTCACCCTCGGCTTTGGCGTCATCGTGTACCTAGGTCAATTGGAATATTTTCAGTTAGCCCGAGCTAAGGGCATTGCACCTGCTGGCAAAACCACCTTAGTTGTCAGTCAAATTCTGCTGATTACTGCCGCCCTGGCGCCTCAACTCGTAGACGCCATGTTCCCCTTAGCCGGAACTTTCATCTGTTTCTATCTGTTGTTCCAACCGAAGTTATCGACGATCGCCGATATTGCCGCTTCTATTTTAGGATTGTTCTACGGCGGCTATTTGCCCAGCTATTGGATACGGCTGCGAGTCGGACTCGATCCTGCCAATGTGGCTACAACCCAATTTTCGCAATTAGTAGCAAGCAATTTGCCCGTTAACATTTACTCGTCCCAGTCTTGGACAAGTTCCAGCAGCATATCTTTAGGATTGACTTCGCTGCTGGTGGCTTTCCTCTGCATCTGGGCCGCTGACATTGGCGCTTATTTTGTCGGCAAATTCTTCGGCCGCACTAGCCTCTCCCACATCAGCCCTAAAAAAACCGTTGAAGGTGCCGTATTTGGAGTTTGCGGCAGTATCGCCGTGGCCGCCGCCTGGTCTTGGTATTTACAATGGCCGGGGTGGCCGTATACTGGGGCAGCTTTTGGTCTGTTGATTGGCGTTGCTAGCTTGTTGGGAGATTTAACTGAGTCGATGATGAAACGAGACGCCGGCGTTAAGGATTCGGGACAGTTGATTCCCGGTCACGGCGGCATTCTCGATCGCACTGACAGTTATGTTTTTACCGCACCCTTAGTCTACTATTTTGTGACTTTGTTATTGCCCGCGATCGACTCTTTTTTAATTAATCCGTAATTGGGAATTGGGAATTGGGCATCGGGCATCGGGCATCGGGCATCGGGCATATGAATTTGGAGGCAGATCAGAGCGTTCGGGTATGTATTCCCAGGCTCTTCCTGGGAACCAGTTACAGCCAACAAACAACAGACAACAGTCAACAGACAGGGAGCATCTCAGTTTTGCGGGTGCATCTCAATGCAAGCAAATATGTTTGTATGGGCTATAGCATGACCGTAGTCAATATGGGATTATAACTAATAACTTATATACGGTCATGCTTCGCCCTCTTCAAAAACCAGATGCACCCAGTTTTGCATTTATAATAGAGCGTCCCCGCTCGCGAGTACAATACGCGAACTCTTAAGCTCGTACTATTTTGCATTTATATTGCGAGCTTAAGAGCTCGCGAGGACAATACGCGATCTCTTAAGCTCGCAATATAATAAAAAAAATGCTTTTTACAAAAATGAGATGCTCCCCAACAGATAACAAACAACAAACAACAAACAACAGCCAACAAACAACAAATAACTAAGGCAAAACTCGAATTCCACCCCGACAAACAATCTCCCCCGGACTCAAAATCAACTCATCAATTGCAACTTCCTGTCCGAAATCAATTTTAAAATCCTTGAAATCACTGCTCTTGATTTCTCCATTGACTTCGATTTCCGGTACTTCAAACATCAATTCGCGACCGCTAGCAATCCGCAAACCAGTCCGCAATACAACAGGAATTTGCGTACCCCCAGCGCGCAAAATTGTCGCCACCAGCGTCAACTTCCCCGCCTCAATTTCGATCTGCGAATTTTCCAACTTCAGCGACTTTTCGCTATCTGTCAGCGGCAACATTGGCAGCAAAAATTCACTCAAAGCATCCGCCAGCAAAGGCGCTTTCAGGGACGCATTCAAATCCGCTTGAGAGAGCCTCAAAACGCCAGTCACGGGAACCGATTCGAGCAGGCGCAGTGGTTTGCCTTTGAGAGCTTGACCGAGGTTGATGCGAATCCCACAGCCCTCTAGGGCAACTTCTGTTAGGTGTAATCCTTTATACACGGCACCGCGAGCCGCTGCCGTTACTTTGGGGATTGCACCGCTGAAAATTTGTCGATCGCTCCCCTCAATTTTCACCTTCAACTCATCAACCTGCTGAACTTGCGATCGCAGCAACAACTGCACCGCCGGAGACAGCACCGAACTTGCGATCCGGCTGCCTTGGCTCGGCGGCGGTGTCTCCCCTTCCTCGTCGAGGTTGGCAGTCCCACCAGAGCTGGCCGCAGTAGCTATATTGTCAAATAAAAGAGAGTGGCGATCGACAGTCATAAACAATTTGAAAATTACAAACCTTAATATTCAAACACAAAAATTTAACTATTAACGAGCGCATCCCGTCTCACAAACCCGGTTTATACAAAGAAATATCGCCCTCAACCTCGGATTTTCCCTAAGAACGGGTTGATGAACCCACCTCGTGACATACTCCAGAAGCCGAAATCAGACATCAGCAACGCCTGAAGCAGAAAAAATCTCACCCTTCCCCCCTCAGGCTTTCTCCTGAGTTTGCCAGTTGTGCGATCCCGAGGGAAATTTCGCGATCGAGCGTATAAAATTAACCAGCAGTACTGGTTTTATGGTAGTGTTAGTTAATGGTCGTGTCAGACCCACACATTTTAAATCAGCAACAAACCAACGGTGCAGGCAATAGCCTCCCGCGAGTCTTTTCCTCGTAGTTTTTGCACAACATTCAGGGTTATGCCATAAGGACAATCTGCACCAGGCGCAACGCCCTGCAAGGATTGGTTAGCAAACATTAGAATTTCTTCCCAACCAGGAATTGAACATTGGTAGCATCGGTTAATCCATTAACCGTGTCGTATTTCCTCCCTCCACCGCTCGGGTGTTGGGGCTTTCCACATTCCCGTCATGTCTGATGAAAGGCTGCAAAAAATCCTCGCCCAGTGGGGCATTGCCTCTCGCCGTCTTGCAGAACAGATGATTGTAGCTGGACGAGTCCGGGTTAATGGCAATATTGTTCGTTTAGGACAAAAGGCGAATCCCGATCGCGATTTCATCGAAGTCGATGGAGTCCCAGTGAAACCAACAGATAGACCGGCAGAGGTCTATCTGTTGCTCAACAAACCCGCAGGCGTAGTTTCTACTTGCAGCGATCCCAGGGCGCGATCGAAAGTTCTCGACTTGCTGCCGCCCAAACTGCGATCTGGTCAAGGCATCCATCCCGTAGGACGCTTAGATGCAGATTCCACAGGCGCCCTATTGCTCACCAATGATGGTAAGCTGACATTTTGTTTGACCCATCCGCGTCACTCGATCGCCAAAACTTATCAAGTTTGGGTGCTCGGCGATCCCCCGGAACCCATACTACAAGCGTGGCGTCAGGGCATTATCTTGTCCGGTAGAAAAACATTACCCGCGAAAGTTAGAGTTATCGATCGCGCGAGAGACCAAACTCTGTTAGAAGTAATTCTATCAGAAGGGAGAAACCGACAGATTCGGCGCACCGCCGAGCAGTTGGGATATCCAGTGGTGCGCCTGCACCGCACAGCCATTGGCCCGATTCAATTGCAGCCCCCCGCAGGGCCGATATTGGCACCGGGCTGCTACCGACCCCTAGAAGATTCAGAAATTATTTTTTTATGGAATCTAGTCAACCTAACATCAATAAGCGTGCCAGTGAATCCCCAGGAGCACAGCATATGACAAAGAATTTATTGTTTTTATTCTCCCAAATAACTAAGAAGAAACTGCACTCCCAAGAGCCAGAAACTCCTCAGAAGAAATTAGCGGCAATAGGATCTCAACTCCGGGAGTACCGCGAACAGCAGTCGATTTCTTTGGACAGAGTAGCTGTCGTAACCATGATTCGGCGGAATCTGCTGCAAGCCATCGAAGACGGCCAACTCGACCAACTCCCCGAACCCGTCTACACTCAAGGTTTGATCAAGCGGTACGCCGAAGCAATGGGTTTGGACGGAACTCAGTTTGCCGACTTTTTCCCGATCGAACCGCCACCGCGATCGACCACCAAGCTATCCTGGCAGAATGGGCCACAATTGCGGCCGATGCACCTGTACCTTTTTTACACATTTCTAATTATCTGTTCAGTCAATGTCTTATCTCAGTTGATGGGCGGTTCTCTGACAACAAAAAACGGTACGGGAACCAAAGAACTAGCTCTTGAGCAAGAACAAGCTCGTTTAGCCCAGAGCGCCTCAAAAAATCAGAAAGCCGATAGTTACGATGCTGTGGAAGCAGCAAGAACAGGTCAAAGTTTAGATAAATCTGGCAATAAACCAGTCATGGTTAACGTCAGTTTAAAAGACGAATCATGGATGAAGATTGAAGTTGATGGCAAACCCGAGTTTGAGGGAACTTTGCCTTCAGGAACTGTCCGCACCTGGCAGGCCCAAAACAAATTGGTAGTTCTAGCTGGTAACGCCGGCGGTGTAATGATTGCTGTGAATAACGGACAAGCCGAACAACTCGGAGAATCTGGAGTTGCCAAACAAGTTGTTTTTACCGCCGACGAACTCAAGCCTTCAGCAAAGCCCAAAAATGAAGGATAATCGGGCATCGGGCATCGGGCATTGGGCATGGGACATAGTTAATAGTTAATAGTTAGTCGTTAGTAGTTAGTCGTTTCTCTAATAACCAATGCCCTATGCCCTATGCCCTATGCCCAATTCCCAATGCCCAATTCCCAATTTTCAATTTTTCTGGGGAGCGCGCCCGCAGATGTAAGTCATGGTTTTGAGCCGATCGCGCACCTCCCAATTCAAAGCTTCGCGCCGATACCGCCAGCCCCAATTTCCCTCTGCTTTCCCCGGAAAATTCATCCGCGCGTCGGTATCCAAACCCAACAAATCTTGAAAGGGCACGATCGCCAAATTAGCAATAGAAAACCAACCCATGCGGATTAAAGACCAGTGAATTCCTTGGGGATCGATGCAGCCCAAATAACGCAAAACCTCATCTCTTTCGTAGTTTTGCAGTTGATTGAACCAGCCAACAGTCGTGTCGTTGTCGTGGGTACCGGTGTAAACTACACAGTTACGAACATAATTGAAAGGCAAAAAAGGATCGCCAGGCCCCGCACCGAAAGCAAACTGCAAAATCTTCATTCCGGGAAACTCAAACCGATCGCGCAAAGCTTCCACTTCCGGAGTAATTACCCCCAAATCCTCAGCGATAATCGGCAAATTGCCGAACTTCTCGTTAATTACCTCAAACAAAGCCGTTCCCGGCGCATTAATCCACTCTCCGTCGATCGCAGTTTCCTGCCCGCGCTTCACCGCCCAGTAAGCATCAAATCCTCGAAAGTGGTCAATCCGAGTCACATCTACATAAGCGAAAATCGCCTCAAAACGCTGCACCCACCACTGAAAATTAGTTGCTTCCAAAGCCTCCCAATTGTAAACAGGATTGCCCCACAATTGACCTGTTGCGCTGAAGTAATCCGGCGGAACTCCCGCCATCAAAGCTGGTTCTCCAGTTGCTTCATCCAAACAAAACAAGTCCGGATGCGACCACACATCAGCACTGTCGTGAGCGACATAAATCGGAATGTCACCAATAATTTTAATGTCGCGCAGGTTCGCATAGCGTTTCAACTCAGTCCACTGGCGGAAAAACTCGAACTGCACGTATTTGTAGTAATAAATCTCATTATGTAGCTCCTGCCGCCACTTGTCTAGCGCCTCCGGTTGGCGCTGTGCAATTTCTGGTTCCCAAGTGTGCCAGCTCGTGCCGTTGAAGCTGTCTTTTAGTGCCATAAATAAGGCATAATCTTCCAGCCAACTCGCTTTGCTCTCGCAAAAAGCCGAGAATTCTCTTTGCTGCACCGGCGATGCTTTCGCTTTGAAGTTTTCGCAGGCTTTTTTGAGCAGGGGTATTTTGTGTGCGATCGCGCGATCGAATTCTACTGTATCCAGGGGAAATTCCGGCGAATGAGCTAAATCTTCATCGCTGAGCAATTGCTCGTCCCGCAGAATTTCCGGGCTCAGCATCAGCGGATTTCCTGCCATTGCTGAATAGCACGAATAAGGAGAATTGCCGTATCCAGTCGGGCCCAGCGGCAATATCTGCCAGTATTGCTGGTCGCTCTCTACTAAAAAGTCAATAAAGCGATATGCTTCTATTCCCATATCCCCAACACCAAATCGGCTGGGAAAAGATGTCGGGTGGAGTAAAATGCCGCTAGCTCGGGGAAAAAGCATAATCTATCTAAAGATATAGGAGTTAAACATTGACAATTTGACCGATATTCCCTAGAGGTTAAACTTCGCAGTTTGTAGGGCGATTTTCAGGGCAAATACTTTTGCGATTGTCTCATATTTTCTGCTGGAACGTGGCTAAATATTTGTGTCGCAATCTCATCACAAATGCTGAGGCGATCGCACCCAGTTTATGCACAAGTTTATTTATAACTTTTAAGTGGCTTTCGCTCTATCTGTCTGGAGTCGTACATTGCGATCTCCGGGCCAAACATCAAACAAGTTCCCAAACAGGATGCAACTATATGTCCGCGTTCCAAACCCTGATGCAGTAAGCGATCCGATTTTAGATTTTAGATTCTTCGACCGGAGCGAGCGAACAAGTTTTAGACTTTAGCTTTACTCCACATATTCATCACCGGAGCAGAAACAGGAGTCTAAAATTTTTGGTTTTCTGCACACTCATAGCTTCAGGGGCTTGTACAGGTTTTTGGGCGGGGTCATTGATAATCCAAAATGGCATTAGCCCTCCTGCTCCTGAGAGCCAATGCACAAATCAGCCGACTGTTTTTGTATCTCAACAAACAGTCGGCTGCAAAATTACGGTGAAAATGCTGAGCTTAAGTTTCCTTGTTCAACAATTTCTCAACTTGTTTGAGAGCTATAGTGCCGACATTGTAAGCAGCCCAGCCGCCCGCCAACAAAACCGGACTCAATACTATTAGTATGCGCCAGTCAAAATCCATGAGTTCTCCTCCTAAAGTTTTTTAACAAATTCTCATAATCTATTTGTATCTCATTTTGTCGCCATTCTCCTGACTCCTCAAGCAAATATTGTCGCCGAAAAAGTTCCTCCACAGCAAGGAGCGATCGCGCTTGCAGGACATCGCGCCCCAGTAATTGAGACTGCAACTCGCTCTCGTCAACCTTGATCCGCTGTCCTTACACCAAATTATCCCAAAATCTGCTTGGCAATCCCTTCCACCACTTGAGTTAGAGGGTCTTTAGGGAAGTGCAGGGCAAACACCCCCTTGCTGGCTAACAGCATCATCTTGTCGCTGTGGGGCAGCACCCCTCCAACTGGGATGTTGTAAATACTCTCTACTTGCTGCTTCAAATCCTCGAAATCCAAGGATTCTGGCGCTTTGTTGATCGCGATCAAAATCTTGGGAACTTCTAATTTGCGGGCCACATCTACCGTGACAGCCGTTCCCTGAAAATCTTGCTGATCCGGACGCAGAATCAGCAGCAGGATATCCGAAATCGTGATGCTGAGAAGGGTTTCTTCGTTGAGTCCTGGGTGCGTGTCAATAAATAGGTAGTCTAAGTTCAGAACGTCGATCAGTTCTTGAAAGCCGTCGGTAAGCAGTCCCACGTCGTAGCCTTCCCGCAAAACTCGCGCTATCTCCCCTGCTTTAATGCTCGAAGGAATCAGATAGAGGCTGCCGTTACGGGCTAATTTTGGCAGCAGCGAACTCACATTGTAAGCCGTATCCGAGATCGGACACCTGCCCCACAGGTAATCGTTGAGGCAGCGATCCATGTTGTTCTCGCTGAAACCGAACAGCACGTGAATCCCGGGCGATTGAATGTCTGTGTCCACAATGGCGACCCTGTTTCCGCCGCGAGCGATAATAGATGCCAGGTTTGCAGTCATGTTAGATTTGCCAGTGCCACCCCGGTAAGAGTGGACAGAGATGATTTTGGACATGATAGGCGTATTGCAAAGATTAAACAATTATCTCTTTAAGTCTAATCATTTATGGACTTTCAAGTTTTTGAGATGCTGGACTTTTATTTAGATTCAGTTGTTGATTTATGTCCTCTATAGTTGGGAACCCTGCTTAGCTACGAAGTCTGCCAATCAATCAGACTCTAGAAAAGAAGGCATTAATGAGAGGTAGATCGGATTGTAGTCTACAACCAAAAGTAATCTCAATAACCCGATAGGTAAAATAGATAGAAGGCGTAGTAATTCGGCCGCTAGGCTTAACACCGTCAAAACGGAATGTAAATCATATTTGACCGTAGATTCTACAACGATGACAGGGAGAAACGCGGACAATCAATTATTATGCAATTCACGATCGCATCATATATCATATCGATCGATCTTCCTTGCCGCTCAAATCCTCCTGGTCTGTTAAAGTATCAATCTTTTCCTGCTTCGTAAAACTTACCCAAACTTAACTAAAGCCATCTTTAGCTACAATGAAAGAGTTCACTTCCTGCGCTATTGGGTGGTCGGCCATCCCAAGATAAGCAGGCTATCCCCCAATAGCCTTGGGTTCCCAATTTAAAATATTTAAACTGGCATTAAGATCGCGGTCTACCGACAGACCACAAGCAGGACAATCATAAGTCCGAACGCTGAGTGGCATATCTTTTTTATGCCCGCAATTAGCACAAATCTTAGAACTGGGAAACCATCGATCTACCAGCACTAATTGGGAGCCATACATTTTGCATTTATACTCTAACTGTCGCCTGAATTCGTAAAATGTCGCCTGAATTCGTAAAAACCTAAGTCGGATATTGCCCCAGCCAGCTTGTGATTTGCCAGCATTCCGCTGACATTCAAGTCTTCAATCTTAATTCGCAAGAAAGTCTGGGCTAAGTAAGTCGTCAACTTGTGAAGGAAGTCTTTACGAATGCAGGCAATTTTTGCGTGAATTTGGCTGATTTTGTCGTAGGTTTTGCGTTGGTTGTTAGAACCTTTCACCTGCCTTGATGCTTGGCGCTGTAACCGTGCCAGCTTGGTTTTCGCTTGTTTTAGGGGTTTTGGTGCATCAAACACTTGATTGTTTGACAGGGTGGCGAAGGATTTGACACCTATGTCAATTCCTACAGAACTTTCTCTTTGTCGCATCGGTAAACGTTGGGCATCAACACAGAAAGAGACGAACCAGCGATTTCCTTCTTTTGAGAGCGTGAAAGTCTGAGAAACAAAACTGCATGAGAGTGGCTCGTGCAATCGGAATGTTCCCAGTGTGGGAATTTTAATAGTCCTGCCTGCACTTAACAAAACTTTGCCGTTTGACGAATCAACCGTGAATGATTGACCGTCACGGCGGCTGACAAATTTTGGATGACCGGCTTTCCCCAAACGATACCTCCCAAACGCATGACTCAAGTCAATCAAAGCGTTTTGGTAAACACGAGAAGACAACTGATTCATCCAAGTACATTCAGGTTGTTTCTTGACGTAGTTAGTGAGAACTTTCTTGATTTCGTTGATGACCTTTGAGTCGGAAAACTCACCTGCACCGTACATTTGGACTCGCAGGCTCAAACCCATGTTAAATACCACGCGCCGAAATCCTGCGTGTTTTGCCATCAAGGTCGCTTCTTGATTATTCAATTTGAGCGCTCGCTTGACGGCAAACATGGAACTGACTCTCAGCAATCAACTTTAGATAAGTTTAGCAAACTATTTGCCACTTAAGTCTTGCTCTTCGATCTTTTTGTCTGCGTTCCGGCGCTGCCGCATCTGCTTTGCCCTGGCTTGCAAATCGCTGAACCCCTCATCAGGTTGGGTTTCGCCAGAACTAGCACTCGCGCCAGGATCGATCGCGCTTTCTGTTTTTGAGTCGCTTTCCGATGCAGTCGCGGCGGCCCGCTGCTTCTGCTGTTTGGCTTTTAGCTGCAACTGAGCTAAGAATTCGTCTGCCTCGCTTTGGGCCTGGGGAAGAGCCGCAGCACCGAGCGTTATTTCTTGGGGATCCGACGGAGTTTTTTCAGAGGTATCTTTTTTGCTACTTTTGAGTTCATCTTTTTTGAGCTGCAATTCTTTAAAGAAATCTGATTCTACAATGTCTGCAACTTGTTGTTCTTTTTGGGCTTGGTCTATTTCGATTTTGAATACTTGTTTTACGCGATCGGTAATTGCTTTCCCGTATGCCGATTTATTAAATCTGTCTGCTGATACAATGCTGCCACCAGTTAGAATTAATGCTAAGGCTGGCGCTGCTACAGGCACCCACCCTCCCAACAGAAAAATCCCAAAACCGATCGCGCCACACCCCGACAGTATTGCTGCGAATGTCAGCGCCAGCTTCCATGGGTGAGCCATCCGCGATGCCATGGTTCCTCCCACAATTGACCATCCTGCAATCCACAGGATTTCTGCCCATTCCGGCCAAAACCAAAACATCGGTCTCTTGTCTAAAACAGCACTCAAAATTTGGCTAATTACTTGTGCGTGTACCACGATCCCCGGCATGAATTGGTTTTTTTGCTGCTGCCCACTGTAAGGAGTATAAAATACATCTTTAACGGTTTCTGTGGTGTAACCGATCAGCACTATTTTATCTTTAACTAAATTCGGACTGACTTTCCCTTGTAAAACATCGGTAATTGTGACTTTGTTTGCGACTTGGCTCCTGGAGTGATAATTAATTAGTATTTGATATCCCCTCGCATCGACATTGCTATATCCTCCGTCATTGCTTTTTAATTTTTTAAATTTGGTTTTTCCCAGCCATAAAGATTGATCTGCTGCCAGTCTGGGAAAAATTTTATACTTTTGCAGGTAGCGGAGTGATAGCTGGAGGTTGAAGGAAGTTAAAACTTGAGAATTGTCATTGCAAAGATGTTTTTCTACCGAATTATCGCCCTTAATTATCGGTGGTTTCATAAATAATAAAGCCCTGCGGAGTATGCCGCCCGGATCGATTCCAAAATCTGCAAATCCCACCCGGTTTGCTGACATTCCCGGAGGAGGGGGAGAACCGGGAGTGTCGGGGCCTCCGTCGGTGACTAAACATACCCCGATAATTCGATCGCTTTTTTGTAAAACTTTAGTTAATTCCTCACGCCCCTCTCCTAAAGGTACATCTCGCAGTACGTCTAAGCCGATGACTGTCGGCTGCATTTTTTCTAGTTTTTGTAATATTTCAGCTATTTTGCGATCGGATATCGGCCATTGCTTTAGTTTCTGAATATCTGCTTCGGTAATCCCCACAATTAGCAAGCGCGGGTCTGGCTTTTCGTCGGGACGCCATCTCAGCATTTGGTCGTAAGCGCTTAATTCTACTGGTTCCAGTATTCCTAGGTGTCTAGTCCCGACCAACGATAATGTTACTGCCGCGGTGGCAATTAATACAGAGCTAACAACTGTTAGTGATGGTTTATACAGTTGACTCAATTGAGCCGCTGCCGAACGAATTTTGTCAGATAGAAATTTGTTAGATATTTTAGTCATTGCCACAATATAAAATTTTGACTCGTTTCACCGAACAGCAGTTATGTTGCTTGTCGGCACCTACACGAGACTTCCTCCATCTTAGAACACCCGGAAACTCCGACCGATTTGTAACAAAACTTTACATTTCGCTACCAGCGAAATGTATATGGAATAACAGTCGCGACCTCGACCGCTGGATTTACCGTCCCCAGAATCCAGTTGCAGCTCCAATTAATTAATGTTATTGATTTGTCAAGGTTCAAATTCTGTATCTGCGGTGTGAGACTAGCTTCTCAAAAATATTGGTCGCCAGCAGGGAGAAAAAATTTATGTACCAAAAAACATTTAAAGTTGATGAATCCGGGATTGTTGAAATTAGCATTCTCGCTACGGGGGACAGCAACAAATCACTAGAAGTTGGCAAGCGTTACGTGCGATCGTTTTCGATGATTTGCGAACCAGACGCTCGATCGGCAGATGGCAGATACAGTTGTTAAAGGGTTCGTACAGCGCATCGCACCCCAGCCAACTCTCAATAGCGATTTGGCAAATCCCGACCCGATGACGTGGCTCGAAGTTTATGCTAAAAATGAGATTTGGTACGAAACTCTCGCTACTTGAACCCAAATGCGGCGACAGACACCGAGATATGCGAGACCCAGAGCCAAGTAGACCTAATTGTTTCAGTCCCAAGGACTGGAATCAGTGGTAGGTCAATCGCTGGTTGAGTCTCTTTAAAAATCGCTATTTATTGAACTTTTTTCCTTCTTTTGATGGCGATGCGAACAATCAAAACTTGACCGGATCGCGCCCGGGCTGAGAACTCCAGACTAACAGTAGAGACGCGATCTATAATATATCTATAAGGTTGGTGAAAAAATGAAACGTTTTCTACATTTTACTGCACTCGCGATCGCTGTATGTGCGATCGCACTTAGTGTCCCCAGTTTCCTGCCACCGATGCAGGCAGTGCCTGCACCAATGCTGCTGAGTCAGAATGTTAAATTTAAACCTCCCGATGTAGACGCCCCCGACAACAGGCAATCGGCGACGCATCGAGGGAATGCTTGTCCGCAGGATTTATCTATTGTTCCTTTAATACCTAAAAGCAATGATGGTTTAACCCTAGCCGAATCGCCAACATTCTTGGCCTATGTTTCTCACCCTTCGACTCAAGTGGAGTTTACATTGCAAGCTGACGATGGAAAAGGAATCGATGCTTATAAAACGACTTTCAAAGTTGACAAACCGGGGATAATAGAAGTCAGTATTCCCAACAAAGGGGAGGGCAAAAAAACTCTGGAGGTTAACCAGCGGTATCAGTGGTCGTTTTCCGTGGCTTGCAATGACGATCCGTCGGGAAATTATTTTGTTAAAGGGTTTGTGAAGCGCATTGAACCCGAGGAAACTCTCAAGAAAAATTTGGCAAATCCTGACCCTATGGCTAGGGCTATCGCTTATGCTGAAAATAATATTTGGTACGATACAATTGGTACTCTAGCCCAAATGCGGCGAGGATCACCCAATGATGCGAGTCTGAGGGCCGAGTGGAAGCAATTGTTGCAGTCCCAAAAACTCGAATCAGTTGCCGATCAACCGCTAGGTCAGTCTTTTTAAGCCTCCCTATTTCTCAAGGCTTTCTTTTGTCCTTCTTCTGAGGCTGTGAAGATTGACAAATTAAACCGATCGCCCGCTGCGATTCTTACTCCTAGTCTGGAGTAAAAATCCGAACCCTGATTTTATTCTATCTGGTGAAAAAAATGAAACGTTTTCTACATTTTACTGCACTGGCGATCGCTGTATTGGCGATCGCAATTACTCTCCCCAGCTTGTTTTCACCGATGCAGGCTGTCCCTGCACCAACTCCCCTGGGTCAGAATGTTAATTTCACACCCCCAGAGGTCACAGCCCCCGAGAACCGCCAAGGGGGAGCGCATCGAGGCTGTCAGTTGCAGGATGGTTTATCGATTACTCCCTTAATACCTGAAAGCAATATTGGCTTAACCCTAACAGAGTCGCCAACATTTTTTGTCTATGTTTCTCAACCGGCGGCTCAAGTAGAGTTTGTTTTGCTAAACGAAGATGAATCCGAAGTAGTCTACGAATCTAGTTTAAAAGTTGACAAAGCTGGAATTGTGGGAGTTAGCCTTTCTGACAAAGGTAAGACAAAAAATATTGAGGTTGGTAAGCGATATGTCTGGTCGTTTGCACTGGCTTGCGATCCTCAGGAACGATCGGGAGATTATATTATTAAAGGATGGATGCAGCGAGTTGAACCGCAAGGAACTCTCAAGAGCGCTTTGGCAAATCCCGACCCGAGGGCGAAGCTGATCGCTTATGCTAAAAATGGCATTTGGTACGAGACTCTGGCGACTTTAGCCCAAATGCGTAGTGTCGCACCCGATGATGCGCGGCTGAAGACTGAGTGGACGCAATTGTTGAAGTCCCAAAAACTCGAAGCAGTCGCCGATAAACCCCTAGTTCAGCCTCTTTAAGCGTCCCGATTTCTCAAGGCTTAATTTGTCCTTCTTATGAGAATCTGAAGATTGACAAATTAAGCCGATCGCCCGCTGCGATTCAAACTCCTAGGGATGATTCATTCAGTTGACAGTTGACCGCTTGACAGTTAAGAGCGACCTCTACCTCGAAGTCCGAGTATTGGAGTAATGAATAGTCTTCTTTTAATTTCTCCCGATCGGGCGGGCGGGCTTTAAACCAATTCTTTCTGGTAAAAATGCCAGGCCCAACATTCCTGCTATGCCGTTAAAAAATGAAACGTTTTCTAAATGGGGTTGCACTGGCGATCGCCGTATTTGCGATCGCACTTACTCTCCCCAGTTTAGTGCCACCGATGCAGGCTGTCCCTGCACCAATTCTGCTGAGTCAGAATATTAATTTTAGACCTCCAGATTTAATAACCCCCGACAACCGACGAGGAACACCTGCGTTCCTCTCCCCCTGTCCGGTGGATTTATCTATTATTCCTTTAATGCCTCCAACTAATATCGGCTTAACCCTCACAGAGTCGCCGACATTCTTTGCCTATGTCTCTCTCAATTCGACTCAAGTCGAGTTTATTTTGCAAACTGACGATGAAAAACTAACCGAGGTTTACAAAACTACTTTCAAAGTTGACAAGCCCGGGATAGTTGAGGTCAATATTCCTAAAAAAACCGATCGCCAAACATTTATTGAGGTTAAGAAGCGATATCAGTGGTGGTTTTTGGTGGCTTGCGATCCTGACGATCGCTCTTCGGACTATTATGTTAAAGGGTTCGTGCAGCGCATTGCACCGCAGGAAACTCTCAAGAACGATTTGGCAAATCCCGACCCTATGGCGAGGGCGATCGCCTATGCTAAAAATGGGATTTGGTACGATACTATTTCTACCCTAGCCCAAATGCGGCGACAAGCTCCTGACGATCCGATGCTGAAAGCAGAGTGGACGCAATTGTTGAACTCCCAAAAACTAGAATCGATTGCCTATAAACCGCTAGTTCAGTCTTTTTAATCGAGACTATTTAGCCAAATCTAAAATCTAAAATCTAAACTCGCTTGATGACTAATAACTCTCCAACAATTCTCGCCCTTGATTTTGACGGTGTAATTTGTGACGGACTAATCGAATATTTCCAAACCGCTTGGCGTACCTACTGCCAAATCTGGCAACCAGTCGAAATAGTCCCCGATGCAGATTTAGCTTTGAGTTTTTACCGAGTGCGGCCAGCCATCGAAACCGGTTGGGAAATGCCCCTGCTGATTCGCGCACTGCTGACAGGAATTACCGAAGAGCAAATTTTGCTAGACTGGCCAAACATTGTCCCGCAGTTATTGACCGAAAATAATTTAAAAGCCCAGTCTGTCGGCGCAATGTTAGACGGACTGCGCGATAATTGGATTGCTGAGGATTTAGCTGGGTGGCTGTCTTTGCACCGCTTTTATCCAGGAGTAGCCGATCGCCTGCACTCGTTACAGGATAGTTCGGTCAAAGTCGCGATCGTCACCACCAAGGAAGGCCGTTTTGTGCGGGAACTCTTGCAGCTAGCGGGCGTACAAATGCCGTCGGAGTTAATTTTTGGCAAGGAATACAACAAGCCGAAACACCAAATATTGCGGGAATTTTTGGCAGCTTCTGGCAAAGATACGACTATTTGGTTTGTGGAAGATCGGTTAAAAACTTTGGTCTCGGTGAAGCAGCAGCCGGATTTATCTCAGGTGAGGTTGTTTTTGGCTGACTGGGGTTACAATACTTTGACAGAACGGGAATCTGTGGCTCAAAATCCACCTGTTCAATTGCTTTCTCTGTCGCAGTTTGCCGGAGATTTTGTCGATTGGCTGCCTGACGAATGTTGATCTTAGACTTGTTGGGAGGGAGATTTTTTTTCGCTTAGCAGAGTCAAAAAAAATCCCCAAATTTTACACTTTTTTTGTTGACTTTTGCGGCGCTGGTATGGTATTTTTATATAATGGGATGGTTGCAAAAATAATATTTTTAAACATATTCCCATTATGATATAAATATAACAGGAATTCCCCAAAAAATCAAGCATACCGACAAAAAAAATCGATTTTTTTTTGTCGGTGACTGTAATAAAATAGGTTCGTAGTGAGGACTTTAGTCCTTATTTTCCAGGTTCGTAGTGAGGACTTTAGTCCTTCTTTCCAGGTTCGTAGTGAGGACTTTAGTCCTTCTTTTCCCGAGGACTTGCATTCCGAACGATCGCACCAATCTGAGACTTAAAACCAATGCTAGATTTAACTAAAGCAGCCAAAGCAATGCAGGGAATGAGCCAGCATTTGAATGTGGAGGCTTTGGCGGCTCGCCAGCGTTTGCAAGTGGCTCAGAATTTGCTGGAACAGGCGGCAGTGGGACAAGAAAAATTGGTAGAATTGCAAGAGAGTTGGAGCGATCGCACTTTATTCAATGCAGCCACGCCGATCGAGCCATTGTCCGATCGCACCTACATCACCGCACCGCCCGCCGCCCACACAGTCTTCGCCACAGACGGATCGCAAATTTCGCCCAGCCATCACGAAATCGCCTACTGCTACCTGATCAACGTCGGTACAGTCATGCTGCACTACGGGCAAAGCCGCCACCCAGTATTAGACAGCGTGCCCGAAGTTTTCTACAAACCCGAAGACTTGTATGCTTCGCGCCAGTGGGGAATTAGAACCGAAGAGTGGATGGGATACCGGCGCGCCGTTTCCGAAGCCATCGCCCTCGCGGAAATGGGCTGCAATTGGGCAAAATTTAACGACAATCAACTACCCGCGCCAACTTTGGCAATGGTAGATGGTTCCCTGATTTACTGGTTTTTGGAACAATTACCTAGCGAAGCGCGCGATCGAATTTTGCAACCAATTTTAGAAGCTTGGGACAAATTGCGCGTAGCAAAAATTCCCCTATTAGGATACTTGAGCGCTTCTCGCAGCACCGAAAGCTTATCTTTTTTGCGGTTTCAAGCTTGCACCCACGAAGTACCAGACTGCATGACAAACTGCCCCAACGTCGGATTTTCTGCCACCAGTGCTTTCGATGAAAAAGCACCTTGTCAAGAATTTGAACCCCTACGAGATTCCGTCTTGTGGGCCACAATCCTGCTACCCGGACAAAGAAGCCCGTTGTGGAAATCCCACGCTCGAATTTTAGATTTATACGGTCTCAATCCCATCTATTTTTGTTACGTTCATGTTGGCACAGAAATTGCTAGAATAGAAGTTCCGGAATGGGTAGCACAAGATAAGACAGAGCTAGATTTAGCCTTAGGAATGATGCTAGCTCAAGTACACAAAGGCGGCGGCTATCCCGTGACGCTAGCAGAAGCCCACAACCAAGCAGTAGTCACCGGAGGCGATCGAAGTAGCTTTTTTGCTTTGTTAGAGCAGCAAATGATTAAAGCAGGTTTAAAAAATGTCGGTATTTCTAATAAGGAAACCCGGAAGCGCGGTAGTATTGCTTGAATTAAAAATAAGAGTTAAAAATGTTATATGCCAATAGAGTTAATTATCTTAATTGCTTCCTTACTTGTTTCTTGGCTGGTATTTAATTGGGCTTTTAAAGTATTGAAAGCCAGCGTTGGTACAGCGATTGCTCTAGCAGCAATTGTGCTGGCGATGCAGTTATTGTTTGGTATCGGGCCAAATCAACTTTTTCAACACATCACTCACCTGCCACAAACCCTTGGGAAAATAATTTTTGGCAGGTAATCCGATTTTAGATTTCAGATTTTAGATTTCAGATTTGTTCTCTCATCTAAAATCTAAAACCGCAAATCTGCCGACTTTAGGAAAAATATTCCTTTCTCCTTACTTCCTTCTGTCAACTGTCAACTGTCAACTGTCAACTGTCAACTGTCAACTGTCAACCGTCAACCGTCAACTGTCTAACTTCCCAGCATTTGCAGCTTGTACAAACTAGCATACAAACCTTCTTGTTGCAACAACTCTTCGTGGCTGCCAGACTCTACTAACTGCCCGCGTTTGAGCACCAAAATGCGATCGACATTTCGGATAGTCGAGAGCCTGTGAGCAATGATTATAGCCGTTCTGTCCGCCATCAAACGCTCCAGAGCCTCTTGAATCAAAGCTTCCGTTCCCACATCCAAACTAGCAGTCGCCTCGTCGAGCACTAAAATACTGGGGTTGCGAATGGCGGCGCGAGCAAACGCTAACAACTGCTTTTGTCCCCCCGAAAGATTCGTTCCCCTTTCCCGCAATTGCGTGTCATAACCTTGAGGTAATTCTTCAATTAAACGAGCAACATTCGTCTTTTCTGCTGCTGCTCGAATCTCCTCCATCGAGTAACTTTCGCCAAGGCTAATATTGCTCTTCACATCGCCAGCAAATAGAAAGCCATCTTGAATAATAACACCTACGTGTCTCCGCAATTCTGCTTGAGGTAAATCGCGAATATCTATACCATCGATCAGAATCCGTCCTCGGGTGGGCTCGTAAAGGCGGCACAAGAGACGGATGATCGAACTTTTGCCTGCACCAGTAGGGCCAACTAATGCTACTTTTTCGCCGGATTTGATGGTAAAATTGAGGTCTTGCAGAACATATTCGTTTTCTTTGTAAGCAAACCACACATTGTCAAATTGGATTTCTCCGGATGCAGCTTGCTTTGATTGGGCATGAGCAACTAGGGATTTTTGATTGTTAGCTGATAGGCGATATTCAGAAGTTACAGGAGTTTGATTACTTTCTACCAATTCTGGCTCATTTGAAGATAAATTATAAGCAAGTGCCTCTGGATGACCGGCCATCAGCAACGGCGAATAATATTCCCTTCTTCCTGCTTCCCTCTTCCCTCTTCCTTCTTGCTTCTTCCCTCTTCCTTCTTCCTTCTTCCATTTTCCTTCTTCCTTCGCCCCGCTAATTGGATCTTTAATTTCGATCGGTTCGTTGAGAATATCGCTAATCCGTTCGACTGCGGTAAATCCTGCTTGAATAGCCGTAAATTTCTCGGCAAATTGCCGCAGCGGATCGAAGAGACGCTGAGCAAATAAAATGAATGCAGACAGAGTACCAAAGTTAATTGTACCTTGCAGAAGGCTTTGACCGCCCATCCACAAAACGGCTGCAATCGCCACTAAAGCAATCCATTCTAATGTTGCAGATACGGCTGAGTCGTAAAAGATAGTTTTATCAACTGCTTTAATGTAGCATTTATTGGTAACGTTAAACAATTCTGAGTTGAATCTTTCCCGGCGGAATAGCTGCACTACGCCAATACCCGTCAGGTTTTCTTGCAGTTGGGCGTTGAGATCGGAAAGTTCTTCTCTGGTGGTGTAATTTGCTATGCGAAATTGGTTCTGGAAATAAATGATTATGGCGGCAATTGGGATCATCATTAATACCAACATTAAAGCTAGTTGCCATTGCATGGTAAACATGAAAATGGCAATTACTAATATTGAAAATAAATCGCTGACAATCCCGATCGCCCCTGAGGAAAAAACCTCTCCCAAAGCTTCCACGTCACTGGTGAGGCGCGTCATCAATCTGCCTACTGGAGTGCGATCGAAAAATCGCACCGCTAGCGAGGTGACGTGTACAAACAAATCATTTCTAATATCAGTAGTAATAATTTGCCCTACTTTTGTGACTAAATATCCTTGAACTGATTGCAGTCCCAATCTAAATGTTATAGTTAGCATCAGCAAGACTGCCAAAACATTTAATGCAGTAGATAAAGGCAATCCCTGTAAAAATTGATAGGTAGGTTCTGCTCGAATTACCGAAATTGCCTGTCCGATCAGAATCGGTTGAATTGCTCCTGAGACTGCTAGCGGTACTAATAGTGCGATCGAAATAATCAGCAAGCGTTTGCTGCGGGTTGCGTAAGATGCCAACCTCAGGAATAACCGCCAGTCTGTATCGCGGCGGGGTTGGTTTTCGGTGTCTGCTACTGGTGAGGAAATGGTCATTCGATTTTAGATTTTAGATTTTAGATTTTAGATTGCAGAAGCGAGCCTGCTGGTAAATTAGGGGGCTTTTGCTCAGGATAGTGAGCTTTTTTGCTCCGCAGCTTGTAGCGCGGGTGGGCGCTGGAAGTTCGATCGGTCTTTAAGCAGAAAACCTGTAGAATATATCCAAGCAATAATTGTAGCAAATACAGTCAGTTAAATCATGGAATCTTCTACAGCTACAGTAAATTCTTTGTCCCGACAGATAGAAACACCTAGATTGTATCTGAGACAATTTACTCCAGACGATTTAGATGAGCTGTACCGCATCTACAGCGATGCGGAAGTGATGAAGTATCTGAGCGAAGGCGTCAGAAATAAAGAAGAAACAGCAGCAGATTTATTTCAGATAATCGGAGATTGGGAAAAACATGGTTTCGGTTTGTGGGCTGTTGTCAATAAACAAAATAACCAATTGATCGGCGACGGGGGGCTTCGCTTCTTAGGCAAAACATCTGAAGTAGAAGTCGGTTACGTGTTAGCAAAAGCGTATTGGGGGAAAGGTTTAGCATCGGAAGTTGCAGCGGCGACGCTCAAGTATGGATTTGAAGTATTGAAACTAGACAAAGTTGTTGCAGTTGCAGATACCGAAAACAGATCCTCGCGGCGGGTAATGGAAAAAGTGGGGATGAAATACCAGCATAATTTTGACGATTGCGGTCGCGATCGAGTATATTATGCGATCGCAAGACTCTAATATTTTACCTCAAACGAAACCCAACTAAAATATTTTTAGCCAGACAAAATTTGAAATATTAAAGTTGGAGAGAATAGTTGCGATCGCCCGCCCCCAAAATATCGCCTCCCAGCGGGTGATGCAGAAAGTTGGTTTCAAATATGAAAACAACGCTCGTTATTATGAAACTGATGTAGTATGTTATTCAATATCGCGATCGCAATATTCTCAGGAGTAAAAATCTATGCGTAAACTTTTGTTGCAAATAGTGGTGCTAAGTCCAGTAATTTTAACTTTTTGCTGGATGAATCCTAAAAGTGCGATCGCCCTGGAAGTCGATCGCCAAACCAACGCACCAACTCCCACAAATGTCTCTCAATCGGCTGACATTGCACCGAGTAGCTGGGCTTTTCAGGCACTACTATCCTTAGCAAAACGCTACAGTTGCCCGATTGTCGCCCCAGTTGGTACTACTTTAGGCGATCGACCTTTAAAACGCTCTGAGTTTGCGGTAAGTTTAAATAGTTGTTTGGTAAACGTCGATCGGGCGATCGCAGCAGGTACGCCAAAAGTCGGCCCAGAAGATTTAGCCATAGTCCAACGTTTACAGACTGAATTCGCCCCTGAATTAGCGACGCTGCGGGGTAGAGTTGACGCATTAGAAGCTCGTAGTGGTGAATTGGAACAAAATCGAAATCCCCCCCTTTCAGAACCCAATTCTGTACCTTTACCAGCGCCTTCTCCCCAAACAGCCCCTCAGCGAGTGAGACTTAACCTTGACAGTCGCACTTCTGGGAATCTTATAGGACAAGATACATTAAGAACTAGAAATTTTGGCGGCATTAATCAGCCAGTAACTCCACTACCATCACCTACAACCACAGCCTTGCCCGCCCAAACCCAACAATTCGATCGCGAAGGATACAACCGCATTTATGACAACTCCTATCAGCGGGCTAGCAACAACCCGCTTTCCACATTTGGCATCGATGTCGATACAGCATCCTACAGCAATGTCCGACGCTTTATCAACAGCGGCGTGATGCCGCCCAAAGATGCAGTGCGCCTCGAAGAACTAATTAATTACTTTACCTACGACTATCCGCAGCCAAAGGGCGATCAACCTTTTTCAATTAATACAGAAGTCGCCAATGCTCCCTGGAATCCCCAACACAAATTAGTCCACATTGGCTTGCAAGGAAAAAGCATTTCCACCAAAAATTTACCGCCGAACAATCTCGTATTTCTGATCGATGTTTCCGGTTCCATGAATTCGCCCGACAAATTGCCGTTAGTCAAAGCATCTTTGAAATATCTCGTCAGCGAATTGCGAGCCAAAGATAGCGTCACTATTGTAGTCTATGCCGGAGCCGCCGGGTTAGTCTTGCCTCCAACACCGGGCAACCAAAAAGAAAAGATATTAGATAGCATTGACAAGCTAGAAGCAGGTGGTTCTACCGCAGGCGGAGCAGGCATTCAACTAGCCTACAAAGTTGCTAAAGACAACTTTATTAAACAAGGAAACAACCGCGTTATTCTGGCAACGGACGGCGATTTTAATGTTGGCGTTTCCAGCGATGGCGAACTCGTGCGGATGATTGAAGAAAAACGAGAACAAGGAGTCTTTCTGAGCGTCTTGGGATTTGGTACTGGCAATTTGCAAGATGCAAAAATGGAACAGCTAGCCGATAAAGGTAATGGCAATTATGCTTATATCGACAGTTTGTTGGAAGCCAAAAAAGTGCTAGTCACTCAAATGGGAGGCACGCTATTTACCATCGCCAAAGATGTGAAAATTCAAGTAGAGTTCAATCCAGCTAAAGTTCAAGCTTACCGTTTAGTTGGTTACGAAAATAGAGTTTTGCAAAATCAAGACTTTAACGATGACAAAAAAGATGCAGGTGAATTAGGTGCGGGACATTCGGTAACAGCAATTTACGAAATTATTCCGGTTGGTGTCGCCAGCGATGTCAAATTGCCGGAGGTCGATCCATTAAAATATCAACCGAATCCAGCCACTGCTTCTACCTCTCAAACTGATGAATTGATGCAGGTAAAGTTGCGTTACAAAAACCCCAATGAGACAGTGAGTCAGTTAATTACGCAGTCAGTAATCGACAAACCTGTGAAACTAGAAAATGCCTCTGCTAACTTCAGATTTGCTGCTGCTGTAGCTGCTTTCGGGATGGTTTTGAGAGATTCTGAGTACAAGGGAGCAGCTAATTTCGATCAAGTATTGAGACTGGCAAGTCAGGCGAAAGGTGAAGACAAGGAAGGCTATCGGGCAGAGTTCATTCGTTTAGTTGAAAACTGCAAAACGCTAGTAGCAAAGATAGGAGTAAAGTAGTTTTGTAGGGTGTGAGTTACCTTGCTTTTACCCATCTATTTGTTACAAGCCTCGGGTGCATCTCACTTTATGCAAATATATTCGTAGGGGCGAAGCATTTCGGCAATAAATCTCTGGTTATGACTAACAAATTGTTTGCCGAAATGCTTCGCCCTTGCACTCATAGAGATGAACTCCCAGGATATGCCTTCAATTTTCCTGCTAGAATAGTGATTGTCCATCATGCAACAAATAGAAACGGCCAGATTGTATCTGAGACAATTTACGCCAGACGACTTAGACGATCTGTACCGCATCTACAGCGATGCGGAAACAATGAAATACTTGACAGGAGTTAGAACTAGAGAAGCAACAGAAAGCGCCATTCATGCTATGCTCAAACGTTGGGAAGAACACAACTTCGGAATGTGGGCTGTAGTACATAAAATAGATTGTAAAATGATTGGTCGCTGCGGGCTGGCTTTTCTGGACAAGACACCGGAAGTTGAGCTTGGCTATGCGTTTGATAAAGTTTATTGGAATCAAGGATTGGCGACAGAAGCATCTTTTGCTAGTCTAAACTATGGATTTAACATATTAAAGTTGGAGAGAATAGTTGCGATCGCCCGCCCGGAAAATATCGCCTCCCAGCGGGTGATACAGAAAGTTGGCATGAAATATGAAAAAAATGCTCGTTATTACGAAATTGATGTATTGTATTATTCTATTTTTCGAGAAACTTACAAGTCCGCAGTATCTTCGTAGGAAGAATCTGATTTTTGTAAAAAGCATTTTTCTTTGAGTGCTGTCCTGCTCGCGTATTGTACAATACGCGATCGGGGACAGCACTATAAATACCAAACTGAGATGTTCCCTAAATTACTCGCATCACAATCACAAATTAGCATTATTGTCTGCGGACAACTACGAAGTCCGTTGCAATTGCTTGTTAACCTTAATAATCTTCTTGTCAAAATACTCTTTTCTGTGTCCCAATCTTTTAGCCACTTCCAACCCCTTCTGATAAGCTTCCAATGCTTTCTTGTAATCCTTCATTTCCTGATAAACTTGACCGAGATTGTCGTAAGCACTCATCAATCCGTACCAATTGTAAGCCCGTTCTTCCAACAACAACTGCATTTGATAGATTCGCACAGTCGGTTCTAGCTGTTTTTGCGATCGATAAAGCAGTGCTAATTTATCCAAAGCTTCGCTAGCTTGGGCGTACTGTTGAATGGGGACGGCTAAATTGTAGGCTTCCTGATAGTATTGAGCTGCTAAGTTGATTTGACCTATAGTTTGGTAATCGGTGCCGATCGCAATTTTGAGCGGTGGTATCGCAGCCGGGTTTTGCAGGTTGACATACACAGATGCTAGTTTTTCCCGGGCTGCGATCGCCTTTAGGGGCTGTTTCGACTGTTGGTAAACGTAGGCTAACTGTCTCAGAGTATCCACCTCAGTCGGAGGAGTTACAGGCTGTGGTGGCGCGCCATTTCCCGCCGTTACAGCAGAATTTGGTACAGCAGCATTAGCAGCAAATACAGCGCGGTTTTCCTGAATTAAAGTTGCCAATTCCTCATACACGGGAGCCGCTTTATCGTAACTCAGCCAATTGATGTGAACAAGTGCGATCGCCTTTAAAGTCTGACCCTGAGCCAATATATCTTGATTTTGGCGCGCATTTTCGAGGATTTGTTGGTAAACTTCTACGATCGGGCCTTTAGCGCGCACCTGCCCAAAAGCCGCAGCCAAAACCGGAAGCAACTCAGTATTTACCGGCACTTGCGATTTAACTTGTTTGTGAATTGCTTGCAGCCGTTTAGTAATAAGCTGAAGTTCCAGGTTTTTATTGCTACTCCAAGCCACACTTCCCACCCGACTCAAAGCAGCAATTTCCGCCGCCGGGCCAAGATATCGGCGCAGTCGCAATTCTCGAAACCAAATATCAAAAGCACCAGCCCCATCTCCAGCTTGCAGTTTAGCCGCTGCTTCTAAGCTTAGCTTTTCCAAAGCTGCACTCAGATCCTCCCGCTGAGTGCTACTCAAAGATTCAGTAGCGGGTTTTAGGGGATCGGGTGTGGTAAGTTCTAGAGGATTAGGAGAAAATTGATCGAGGGGTGGTGGATTAGTTTGGGCGCTAGCAATTGAACCAGTACACAGCCAGAAAAGCAAGCACCCAATTGGCAAAGAATTTCTCATTCTTAAAATTTGGTTGCCACCATTCGGCAGCCCTGCACGAAACATCAAGTTTTGCATACTTACAAAACGGTATAAATTATGTCACAAAGATGGCACACAAGCCAACTGTTCAACAATAGCAACAAAATAAAACTTACCGCACTGAGCAATTATTGGAATTTACAGGCTTTGGGCGATCCTCTTCGTTGGCGTAGCCCCCGTAGGGGCGGGCTTCGCCAACGCATTTTGCGCCTATTCAGTTTAGCTCTAATTTTCCTAACTGTATGCACAGCTTGCGCGGCCCCTCCCGCCGTTGCTAGAGATCGCTCTTTTCCTGAAATATCCCTAGGCTTTTTGGGCGAGTACCAATTGCCAAAAATCAACTTTGAAGGATCGCCAGTCGGCGGTTTATCAGGCATCACCTACGACGCCAAAGGTATTAGTGGTGTTACTTCCAAGGCTTATCGTTTTTACGCCCTTTCCGACGACAAAAGCGAAAACGGAGAAGCCAGATTTTACAGTCTCCGACTCGATCTTAAATCCAGCGATCCAGCCAATATTAGCCTCGAAAAAGTTTCTGTTGAAGGCGTTACATCCCTCAAAAAAGCAGACGGTGAAACCTTCCTTTGGGGTTCCATCAATCCCGAAGGTATCGCCCTGTCTCCACGGAATTCAGTATTTGTCGCCAGCGAAGCCAGCCCTCCTTTTGTCGGAGAATTTGACCTCACTACCGGGAAATTGCGAGGAAATTTGCCAATTCCCAAGCGTTACATCCCCGATACCAACGATGAACAACAACAGCAAGGAGTCCAGAAAAGTTTAGGTTTTGAATCCTTGAGTATCGACCCAGAAACCTTTAGTCCGGGCGGTTTAGATCCGTTTAGGTTGTTTGCAGCGACAGCAGCGCCGTTAATTCAAGATTTAGACCCAGAACAGGCAAGCAAACTCCGTCTTTTACATTATATCATCGTCGATAAAACTCCGCAATTAGTCTCGGAAAATCTTTACCAGCTAGACGAAGTTCCGATGACTGTTTTGAACGAATTAACAGAATTGGTAACGATTGGTGGAGGTCAATTTTTGAGTTTAGAGCGTTCCTTTGGGATATCGGGATACGGTGCTAAAATTTATCAAGTAGCTGTTGGGGCGGCGACAGATACTTCTAGAATCGAAAGTTTTAAGGGGCAACTAGGAATGGTTGAACCTGTGAGGAAAAAGTTACTATTAGACTTGAATGAACTCGGAATTCCGCTGTACAATTTAGAGGGAATGACTCTCGGCCCGCGTTTGCCAGATGGTAGCCAAAGTGTGGTTTTGGTGAGCGATGATAATTTTGAGGAAGCTCAGAAAACTCAGTTTATTTTGTTGAGTTTAAAAGGTAAAATTTAGGATGATGATGGGGAGCATCTCAGTTTTGCATTTAATAGTGCGAGCGTCCCCGCTCGCGAGTCCTGCAATACTCGCGAGCGGGGACGCTCGCACTACAATAAAAAATATTTTTTGCAACAATGAGATGCTCCCTGATGATGTTTGGTATCAGCAACCTATTGGCTCGGAGTCATTGGTTTGCTAGCAAGTTTTTTGGTGAGCATTTTAGTCCTAGTTTATGGATGCGGACTAAAGTCCTCACTACAAACCTTTTGCGTATTCATGAAATTAGTCAAAAAATGGGTTTTTCAACTTATTCTATATGCCTGCACGCCACAGTTTAAAATTACCAGATATCGAACTTTTTTATCTAGAATGGAACTCACAAACAGGGACAGAAAAAGTTCCGCGTTTGCTACTGTTGCACGGTTTAGCAGATAGTGGGTGTGTCTGGACGAGCTTGGGCAATTACTTGTCGAACCGCTATCATATTGTAGCGCCAGATATGCGCGGCCACGGAGAGAGTGACAAACCGGAAACCGGCTATACTTTTGCAAGGGCGATCGCAGATTTGGAAGCTTTGATGGCACACCTCAACTGGCAAAATGCCCACATTGTCGGACATTCTTGGACGGGAAAACTAACATTAATTTGGGCGCGGCAAAATGGCGATCGCATTTCGAGTATGATTTTAGTAGACCCAATCTTCATCAGCAAACTGCCCGCTGTGATGAAACTCAGTCTACCAATAGTTTACCGGAAATTAGACTGTCTCAAATGTATGGGCCCGTTTGCAACTTTAGCCCAAGCCGAAGCAGCCGCCAAACAATCGGGAGAATACGCAGGTTGGAGTGAAGTGCAACAAATGATCTTCCAAAACCAAATCGAACAAAAATTAGATGGAAGTTGGGGAAGTAAATTTGTGATTCCCGCCAGAAATCAGATATTTACCGAAGTGATGGAAGTTGCCGGTTTAACGGAAAATATTGATATTCCTACTTTGTTTGTACAGCCGGAAACAGGCGTAAATCGCATGGATTGGCAAATGCAGCCCTACAAAACATACTTGCAAAATCTGACAATTGTCAAAGTACCGGGGAATCACTGGTGTTTTTTGACTCAACCGGATAGTTTCAATCAAACCGTGGCAGATTTTTTAGAGGGCGCAACACTGTGAATTTAGAAATTATTGCACATCGGGGATTTTCGGCGATCGCCCCTGAGAACACTTTAGCAGCATTTTCCAGGGCGATCGCCCGCAAAGCCGATTCGATCGAGTTTGACATCCAGCTATCGGCTGACGGTGTGCCCGTCGTTTTCCACGACGCCACGCTGGATAGAATCACCGGAGTTTCTGGTAAAGTCAGGGAAACAAACCTGTCAGACTTGCAGAAACTCAATGCTGGTAAATGGTTCAGCGATGAATTTTCACGGGAAAAAATCCCCACCTTCAAAGAAGCCTTAGCTATCCTCAAGAATGTTGACAAATTTCTCTATTTTGATGTCAAGCCTCACTGCGAATGGTCGGATACAGAAGTTGCGGAGTTTGTCAATACTTTGCACCGTGCAGGAATTCAAGAAAAATGCGTTATTACCTCGTTTAGCGACAAATTTCTCGGACAAGTGCGGCGGCTAAATGGCGATTTGGCGATCGGACACATCGTTGCTAATCTAGAAGCATATAAAACTCAATTGTCTCAAGCTGTCGCCCATCGCGATAACTTGATTACCAGCCTGTATCGTGTTTTATTGGAAAATCCCGCACTAATTCCAGAAACCCGCAATCAAGGAGTTGACATTGTAGCGTGGACAGTGGACGATCGCGCAAATATGCAAAAGTTAATTGATTTGGGTGTAACTCGGATTGTCACTAATTGTTTGATATGATTTGTATCACTTGACATCTTGCACCACGATCGAGAACGGGCAAGATGCCCGTTCCACAAAACTCATTGCCTGTTCCACAAAACTCAATTAATAGATGAATTATTTTCGCCAAAGCATCCACGAAATGTCCGGTTACGTACCGGGAGAACAGCCACCGCTTGGCACAAAAATTATTAAACTAAATTCTAATGAAAATCCCTATCCGCCTTCTCCAAAAGCTTTAAAAATGCTTCAGGAAATAGACCCAGAAATGCTGCGGCGCTATCCAGATCCAACTGGTAAAAGTTTCCGCATCGCCGCTAGTAAAGCTTTGGGGGTTCCTGAAGATTGGATTTTGGTAGGTAACGGTAGCGATGATTTATTAAATTTGATAGTTCGTGCTGTGGGCGAAGCTGGGAAACCCGTTGTTTGTCCCTCACCTACCTATGTATTGTACCGCACGTTGGCAGAAATTCAAGATGCAAAATTTGTCGAAGTTCCCTATCCAGATGACTACAAATTACCCGTTAATTTGCTAATAGCAGCTAAAGGTGCTGTGACATTTATAGCTTCGCCAAACAGTCCGTCGGGAACAGCGATATCTGTGGCAGATTTGGAGAAACTTGCTCAAGAATTATCCGGCATTCTGGTCATTGATGAAGCTTATGTAGATTTTGCCGAAAATAATGCTTTGGAATTGACCAAAAAGTACAGTAATGTTATAATTTTGAGAACGCTTTCCAAAGGTTATTCCCTAGCAGGATTGAGATTAGGTTTTGCGATCGCAAATCCGGCACTGTTGGCTGAATTAAATAAAATCAAAGACAGCTACAATGTTGATGCTATAGCCTATGCGGTGGCGGCGGGGGCGATCGCAGATTCAGACCACAAAACAGCCAACGCCGACAAAATCAAGGCTTCCAGAGCAAAACTAGCCGTTAGTTTCCAGGACTTAGGCTTTGAAGTTTGGCGATCGCAAACCAACTTTTTGTTAGTCAGGCCGCCCAACGGCGATGCAGAAAGGATTTATCAAACACTCAAAGAACGGGGAATATTGATTCGATACTTCAATCAGCCGCGATTGGACGATAAATTGCGAATTAGTATAGGTACAGAAGAACAGAATCAAATATTACTTAAAACCTTGAAAGAAATCCTCTAGATAACCAGGTTCGTAGTGAGGACTTCAGTCCGCATCAGGTTCGTAGTGAGGACTTCAGTCCGCATCTATCGGAGGACTCGCATTCCTCACTACCAACCGTTTGATTATGGATAATTATTAGGATTGTCGATCGCCAATCCGGCAGACTGAGCAATATTCAGCAGTCTGTTGTCAGCCGAAACAAAAACCAGTTGAGTTTCCGACACCGAAATGAGAGTAGATTGAAACCGCAAAGCTGATGCTAACTGCACAGAATCATAAGCCCGCAGCGGATGCTGAATCACCAATTCGGTGGCTGTTTCTATCAAAGTTGGATTTATATCTATGACTCGGTATTCATTTTCAAAATCCTCCCTAACTTTTTGCACAATTAAATCAAAGCGCTCCGCAGACAAACTTCCATCCCGCAGACGGCGTGCAAAGGCGCTGTGTACCTCCACCCAAGTAATCTGGCTAATAACTAAATCGCTGTTGGTAGCAGGATCAGTAATCGATAAAATCCAGTCACTGCCTATTTCAGGCACATATCGTTTGACTAAAGCGCTAGTATCGAGAAAATAAGCATTTACCACGGGCCACGATCCTCGATAATGATTTCTGACAGAGGCTTACCTGGTAGCGGTTCCATTTTTTTCATCAATTCGCGCCACTGCTGCTCGCGTTTGATTAATTCGCCTCGATCGAGCTTATTCTGTTTTTTGGGAAAACGCACCAATCCTCGTACATCCATCAACTTAATCGCCTTTTCGCGATCGTCCTTCAATTCTTCCAGCGAAACATCAGCTACAATGTTAATTTGTACAGTTGCCCCATCTTGGAAAGACACGGAACTCAAGGGTCGAAAAACTCCGTTTTCGTAGACAGCAGTAATAGTTTCTGGCATAATTAGCCTCTAAATTAAATGCTTAGACTTATTGTACTTCTTTTATAGCTTGAAGTAGGGTGCGTCAGCTACGATTATTTTTGCTACAAATAAACAATCTCAAAACTGACGCACCCGATCGCCAATGGTGCGTCAGAATCATACTTTCGGTGGTGATTTATCATCTCAAAACTGACGCACCCTACCACTAAAATCATCTTATACCAGTTTTTTATGAGGCTGCATAGAATTCCGATCCCCCCTAGCCCCCCTGGTTGTAGGGTGGGACAGGAAGCGCTCAAAGTCCCCCTTCTTAAGGGGGATTTAGGGGGATCGAGATATATGCAACTTCACATTAAATTGGTATTACTTCGTGGCCACCACAGCCAAATTCCAAGCCAACCGCTTCATCAAAGGCAACTTCTTCAAAAACCCATCCAACCCTTCCAAACGAGAATATTCCGGCTTCAATCTCTCTTGTTCGATAATAATCTTCTTCCAATAACGCTCATCATTCGGATGCACTTTTTCGATTAAATAAAAGCGCAAAAAGATCCACAACGATGTCAACCAAAACGTATCGTAAGCCGTCTCCGAAAACAAAGACTTGACAAGTTTGACAATATTAATGTCCAAAGGAGTTTCATCCTCAGTCCGCACCTCGGTCGCCATTCTGCGGTAAACATTAATCACCGGATTGTGCTTCATCGGGTCCCAAAAACAAGCTTTGCCGCCCGGTTTCAGGACGCGGTACATTTCGCGAATCGCTTTTTCTGGTTCCGGCAAATGGTGCAACAAATTGGAAGCGTAAACAATATCAAAACTGTTGTCTGGGAAATCCAGCGCCATGGCATTCACCGTACAACCTTCGATTGTTACGCCATTTATCTCTGCCAATTTCATGGCCACTTCCACCATGCCCTCAGAATAATCAGCCGCCACACAATGTGCACCTTTCTTCGCAAAATAAATGCTATTTTCTCCGGCGCCACAGCCTAAATCCAAGAGGCGTTTACCCGTGACATCGCCCATGTGCTGGACGATGAATCTATTTTCTGGGGCGGTGCAAGCTTCAAAGTAATCGTTGACACGGATGCCGTCAACATCGATTGTGGATGCCCAAGCATCGTGGAATTGTCGCTCTTTTTTTAAAGTTTCGTCTTGCATTTTTTTAATGTTTGTTGTTGGTAAAAAAAAATGAAACCGCAGATGAACGCGGATTAACGCAGATTTATTGAGATTTATCTGCTTCGATGGGCGTTCGCCTGCGGTGTATTTTAGCAAGGATGGCTGAGAATCAATTTATCAGCGCTGTGCTTCGGCGACAACTTGATTCGCGATCGCAGTTGGCTGTTCGGAGGATTTTTCAGGATTAGGCTGCAATGACACGTACAGCCGATTTAAGGCGCTGATGTATGCTTCGGCGGAGGCGACGATGATGTCAGTATTGGCTGAGTGTCCAGAAAATACTTTCCCTTCGTGGCGCAAGCGAATTGTTACTTCGCCGATCGCATCTATGCCCGCTGTTACCGATTGTACAGAAAACTCGATCAACTCGTTTGGTACGTTTACCACGCGGTTAATCGCCCTGTAAATCGCATCTACAGGGCCGGTGCCGATCGCAGCATCGGTCAATTCTTCGCCCGCCGGATTCCGCACAGTAACCGTGGCTGTCGGCCGCGATTTGTCCCCGCAGGAAACCTGTACCAATTCTAACCGGAAAAGTTCGGGAGCTTGGTGGACTTCGTTATTGGCGATCGCCTCCAAATCCCAATCGGTAATCTCTTTTTTCTTGTCGGCTAAATCTTTAAACTTGACAAAAGCCTTATTTAGCTCATCATCTGCCATTTCAAAACCCAACTCTTTCAAGCGAGTTTGAAATGCGTGGCGGCCGGATAATTTGCCCAAGATAATTTGATTTTCCGTTAAGCCGATCGACTCAGCGTCCATAATCTCGTATGTCAGCTTATTTTTCAGCACCCCGTCTTGGTGAATTCCCGACTCGTGGGCGAAAGCATTTGCTCCCACAATCGCCTTATTTGGCTGCACCAACATCCCAGTCAAATTGGAAACCAAGCGGGAAGTTTTGTAAATTTGGCGCGAGTCAATATTTGTCAGGGGTTCGTCAGAATCCGCAGGTCTTCCCAAGAACGGATTAAAATATTGGCGCCGCACGTAAAGCGCCATTACCAACTCTTCCAAAGCCGCATTTCCCGCCCGTTCCCCAATCCCGTTAATCGTGCATTCCAACTGTCTGGCGCCATTTTTTACAGCTTCCAAAAAGTTAGCAACCGCCAATCCTAAGTCATTGTGACCGTGAACCGAGATGATTGCCCGATCGATATTCGGCACATTTTCCTTAATTCCCCGAATCAAATCCCCATACTCGCTGGGAGTTGTGTAGCCCACAGTATCGGGAATATTCACAGTAGTCGCCCCGGCCTCGATCGCCCTTTCTAGAACCTGATACAAAAATTCGCGATCGGAACGACAAGCATCCTCCGGCGAAAACTCCACATCATCCACAAAAGACTTAGCATAATCCACCATTTCCGGCACAATTTCCAGAACCTCAGCCCGCGTCTTTTTCAGCTTATATTCCAAGTGAATATCAGACGTAGCCAGAAACGTATGAATTCGCGAATTTACCGCTGGTTTAATCGCCTCGGCTGCTGTTTTAATATCCGGCTTGCGCGCCCTTGCCAAACCGCAAATTGTCGGCCCATCTTCCGTCCCAACAGTCCGAGCTATTTTTTGGACAGCCTCAAAATCTCCCGTGCTAGTGAAAGGGAAACCTGCTTCAATCACATCCACGCCCAATCGCGCTAACTGACGGGCAATAGTTAGCTTTTCGTCCCCATTCAAAGATGCCCCCGGAGATTGTTCTCCGTCCCGCAAAGTCGTATCAAAAATAATAATCCGGTCTTGACTTGGTTGAGTTTTCATAGCTCTAAAAAAGTGTTGTCCTGATTTTTACTTGTCCCCTATTCTGGGCAATTAGTGCCAGTCACCAGTCTGGTGTTTCGCGCCCATAACGAATAATTAATAATCAATAACCCATAACGCCTGACTAATGACTGATGACCAATAACTAATGATTAATGAAATCGGACTGGTTCGGGTGTCAACTGTCAACTGTCAACTGTCAACTGTCAACTGACTAATAATCCATTTTCTCAATATGTTCCCGAATTTCATTTAGGTCTATATACCTATCAGTAGCATTTCGCAATTCTCTAGCAATCATTCCTTCGGTAGATACCACAGTAATGTGAGTATTTTTCGATCGCAGTAGCTCGATCGCCCTCTCAAAATCTCCATCCCCGCTAAATAGCACAACTTGGTCGTACTGATCCACCGTATTAAACATATCAACCACAATTTCTATGTCTAAATTAGCCTTTTGAGAATATCGGCCCGAAGCATCATCGTAATATTCCTTAAGAATCTTAGTGCGAACCGTGTAACCCAGACTGATCAAAGCATCTCGAAATCCCCTTTGATCTTGGGGGTCTTTCAAACCCGTATACCAGAAAGCATTGATCAAGATGACATTTGGCTGCGAAGTTTTGAAATATTCGAGCACCCTGCGTGGATCAAAAAACCAGCCGTTCTTTTGTTGAGCGTAGAACATATTGTTCCCGTCCACAAAAATAGAAAGGCGGTTCATTAAGTTTGTCATAGAACTTAGACCTAATAATTGTAGAAAGAAGTTAATCTAAATATCACATTTTAGCAATATGGAGCTAACTGAGGCAATAGATTAAACTTCAGAAAACTCCATCCCCCCAGTATTTCATATTTTTGCCTCTACCGCCAGAGGGCTCTTTTAGGGGTGCTTGGATTCGATCGACCAACCTTCAAAAACCCGACTCTCAGTAACTCGGTAGAGGCTGTGGTTTGAACCTCCCCAGGGCTAAAGCGACGGGGATTCGGGCCCACCCAAAAGGGCGACAGTGGGACATTCAAATATCCCTCTAGACCCTCAAGCTTGTGGC